>NZ_CP098516.1 GCF_023703775.1 Haloplanus sp. GDY1
TCGCCAGACGGGCAATCCAAGCGCCAGCGCTGGATTTCTCCCACTCACCATTTACAAGGGTCGTGTTCAATCGAGGTATTCCAGATGGATATCATGCTGCGATGGAACCCGTAGCACATGGGTTCTCTGTGGAGCCTTGGGCCTGGGGGAGCGCAGACATAAGGATGAGAATGCGACGGTGATTCGAGTATATCGTTGTACCCGTAGAACCCGTAATACACGTGTTCTTTGGGACACCCGATCTTAAGTTAGATCACAGAGGGGAGCAGGAATACGAACCCCAAACCCATACCCTGTATCCCATATATTCTATAGAACCCGTATAACACGTATAACCCGTATCACCCAAAGAACGTGTCTGACGTAGATTTATACGTGTTCTACAAGTACTATCCTGTATAACCTGTAGAGTAAGCAGTACCTGTATCACACAGGTTCTACAGGTTCAAGAGGATACACATGACACATCGGCTCTCAATTTCGATGCAGAAAGGCGGTGTCGGAAAGAGTACGACAACGATGAACCTAGGCGGGGCACTCGCTGGCTCCGAAGCCCTCGACGAGGATAACGATGTGCTCGTTGTCGATGCAGACCCCCAAGGGTTCATCACCATTACGCTGGGTCTGCGCGAATACTACGTGAGTGAGGATCGGTCGCTCTACGATATAATGACGGATATCGACCGGTTCGACGAGGTAAACGACCTCATCGTCTCACACGACGAGTTCGACGTACTGCCCGCGCATGGGAGCAACTTCCAGCTCGAACGTGAGCTCTGGTCGCTCAGCCGAACACAAGAACGTCTTGGGATGATACTCGACCGAATCGAGCACCAATACGACTACGTGCTCATTGATTCGCCACCAAATATGGGCCCGCTCGCGGACGGTGCACTGCTGGCTGCGCAAAACGTATTGTTTGTCTCACGTGCAGACCCAATCGCGACGTTCTCGATGAATCTCCTCACCCAAGAGATCAATCAACTCGAACGCGAGTTCCAGACAAATATCGGAATCATGGGTGCGGTGGTGAATGCAGTAACCCGGAACAATATCAGCGAAGACCGGCTTGAGTGGTTCCATAAGAACATCGGCGAAGAGCACACGTTCACCGTCCCAGATACCGTTGCCATCGAAGGCGCGTTTGCTCAAAACCACAGTATCTACACCTACGAGCCGGAGAATCGCCATCGAGAACAGAAAGCTAAGGAAGTGCGCGAAACCTACGACGGCCTCGCGCGTGCCGTGGAGGAGTACTTCTCATGAGCGACGACGAAGCTCAAGACGAGACGGGATCAGAAGACCCAGGCCAGCAAGAAGGGGGTGACTTCGACGACAGACTCGGCAACGCACTTAGTGGCCGTGTCGGAAAACGGCCCGAGGAATCTGAGGCCGAGGACGAAGGACATCCCAACGATACGGGTGACACAGGTACTACGGGTTCTGCAGATTCTACAAGTTCTGCGAGTTCTGAAAGTGAGACAAGTTCTACAGAGAAAACTCGTGGCCCGGATCCCGACCCGAATAGCACCCGCCGAACCCGTTCGAAATATGCCGTGTATCTCACTGAAGAGTTCCAAGAGGAACTCAATCAAGCGTACACGAAAGCGAATGCCCAGCGAGTTATGGCGGACAAAGGAGAGATTGAGAAGCACAAGCACTTCCTCGAGGCGGTCATGAGAGCCGGGCTCAGCCAAGACGACCTGGACGCGTACATCGAAGAACTGGTCGAACGCTACTGAGACGAACTATATTTTTTCGAGGAGCTGGGAAAACGGTTGAGAAAGCAGCTACCGACCGTTGTACACAGTTGGTGGGGGGTCAGCGAGTATCCGTCTCTCTACCCGGATTCGAGCCCGCATCTGAGTCTGAATCCACCAGCGCATCCCCCGTGCGTGACTCATCCTGAGGGGTATGCGGTTTGTCGTCCCCGTGTTCCGCGAACGCGGCTTCAGCGCGATCGGCCAACTCTCCGGCCTCAATATGAGAGTAGTGTTCGCGAACGATCTCCTCGGAGTTGTCGAGGTAGCGAGCCGCCTCAGCGTGTCCGTACGCCCGAACGAGAACCTCACCAACCCCGCGGCGTGCCCCGTGTGGCGCGAGATACCCGTGTTTGTCGTCGAGGTCGATGCCAGCTTTGTCCGTGAGACGCTTCAGAACCGTCCGAGCGCCGTGTGTCGTCAAGGCCGGCGGGTTGATGTCATACTCGACGAGGAGTTCGATGAGAGACGCCTCTCCGTCGTTGACCATCTCTTGCCGGAGCGCTTCGACCTCTCCCGGATCGTAGCCCCGCTCAGTCATCCCCTTCGCGAATGTCTGCACGAGCGTCGGGTAATCGAGTGTTGGAATCACCGGCCACTCCTCACTCGACGGTGTGAGTACGCTCCGTAATCGTTCGAGGGCGGGAACCGCCGGCTCGGGAAGCGGTCGATCGTCCCACTTTCCGCTCTTTCCGAGCACCTGGATACTGTTATCTTCAAGCGAGACGTCCGCCCATCGAAGTCCATCGCGTCCGCGACGATCGTCGCCGTCGTCAGCCAGTATCTCCGCCCCTCGAACCCCGGTGAAACAAAGCACGTAGACGAGAGCCCTGTCACGGCACGCCTTGATTGCGGTCTGGCGGTCGCTCCCGACATCGTCGATTGCGTCGTGGGCCCGATCGTCGACGTGCGAGAGGAGCTGGTTACGCTGCTCGGCAGACCATGCCTGCTGTTCGCCGCTCTTTCGACCCGTATCCTCGGGGAGTGGTTCTTTCGCACGTCGCCGTTGAGCGGGATTCCCTGAGAGGTAGCCCTCGCGAGCTGCCCACCCACAGAACCCGGAGACGTGCGCGTAGTAGTTCTGAACCGTCCCTTCCGTCCACCCCTGCCGGGAGAGATACCGAGCGTACTCACGAAGCGCCTCCACGGTCAGTTCTTCAAAGGTCACCGAAGATGTCGGTTGGTCGCCGGCGAGGAACTCGACGAATCGGTTCACCTCGCGGTCGGCGTGTCGTCGATACTGTCCGCTCTCACCGTCTCGTCCCTTTCCCTTGTCCGTGAGGTAATCCTCCAGGACGTCGAGGACGGAGACGGTCTCGGCTTCCGACTCCGTTGCCCTGTGCTCCTCATCGGGAGTCATCGGGCGTCACCGTCCTCTGCGGTCGCGCCTAGGGAGTCGAGGTGCCGATTCAGGGCCCCAGTCGCGAACAGGAAGCCCCTCGAGCCGTTGCCTGATTCTACAGGGGCCTCCTGCAGGGTTGTACCCTGGGTGTTCGGCGGTTGCATCGTGGTCGCGGTGGCAGACGGCGGCCACCTTCTTGAATCTGTTTACGTTTATCGGAGTAAACGTGAATACATGAAGGTCCGATTGTTCGATGCTAAATCACGGTTAGGAAGCCTAAAAAGACCAGATACCCGATTTTCCACCATTCATAAATGGTATATTGCTATATAATTTTCCAGCCCTGGAGTTGCGAATGGGCCCGAAAACGTGCACGGACTTGGCGATGTACTGTCGAATTCACGGCGAAAATCGACGAAAACGCACCGCCTTACTTACCAGATTCCGAATATACAACCGAATCGCCGCACTACCGCGCGAAAATCGGGTTGCTGGGTAGTGATGCCTCTCGCCGCGGGCGGCCCCGGACCGACCGCTACATGAGTGTGTCGAGCACCTCATCGAGCCACTCCAGGAATCGTGACAGCGTGAGTCGCGGTTTCGTCCGCGTCTCTATCACGCCGATTCGCTCCTGGGCCATGAAGTCCACCAGCAACCACATGTTGTAGACGACACAGGCGAACCCGAAGTGGAACCACCGAACCTCGAATTCCTTCGAGGTGGTCCACGCCCCACACTCCTTGATCGACGCATAACTCCGTTCAATCGCTCCGCGAGCGCTGTATTCCTCGACTGTCTCCGTTGCCCACTCCCGGTCGAACGGCGTCGCATCATCCACATCCAGATTCGTCAGAAACGGCTGTGGACTGTCGCCACGAGTGTCATCGTCGTCGTCCGGCGGCAACACCACAACCGTTGTGGACACCTTCTGGTTGGACACGCCATGTTTCACTGCGCCATGCATCGCGTAGTCCTGTTCCACATAGAGGGGCGTGTCGCCGGGGTCGTCGTAGCCGCGTTTTAGCTGGGCGAACCGGTCGCACAGTCGTCTGATTCGGGGGTCTTTCTTGGCCGGAATGACATAGTTCAGGCCGTTCGTTTCGAGCGTGGCCACCACGTCGGTGGCGTGGAACTCTCGGTCGGCGAACACCGTCCGGATGCTCACGTAGTCGTTTGCTATGGAGAGCAGGCGGCGGGCGACATCCCCGACGTAGTAGGAGTTGTCCGCCCCGGCGTACGCCTCAGTCGCCGCGTATTCAGTGCTTCCGAGTGGGCAGACGCCAACGACGAAGTGGGTGTTGTCCCCGACAATCGTGATCGTCCCAAACTTGTGACACCAGTCGTACTCCTTGCCATCTGGCGCGCCCTGAACCCACACCATTTCATCTCGGTCACCGCGGTACGCGACGTACGTGATGTCCATGGCCACGTTCGTTCGCACGCCAAACCGTCCGGTGGAGTCGTTTTCGAGGTCGCGGAGGCGGGGTTTCGCGCGCGTGTACGTCTTCCGTAACCCGAAGTTCATCACGGTCGCAATCTCATCGACCGACATGTCTTTCATCGCCTCGAGCAGCGTCTCCCCAGACGGCCCATCCTCGTAGAACGGATCGTCCAGGTCTGGGTCAGGGTTTTTCACGTCACCCAGGCGCTTCCCGGCATCGTTGGCGGCCTTGCCTTTGATCGCCGCAATCGCTTCCAGGACGAGCAACTCGTCTTTGTCGTAGACGGCGTCGTCCGGTCGTGGCAGGTCCATCGACGGGATGGCGACCGTTTTGAGTTCGTCGAGGACCTCCCGGCCTTTCTGGCGGAGCAGTCGGTCAATCGTGCGTTCCGACGGCCCGGTCTCGTCAGGTTCGTCGTCCGTGTCGTGGAGTTGTGTGAGGTCGTTGCCGATGGGAGCGCCCTGTTCGGCGGCGATGGTTCGAATGCTCTTTGCGGCTTGTGTCACCGTCGACTCGAGGGTGCTGAACCGGTCTTCGAGACGTGTTGGTTTACACGTACTCTCAGAAGGGAGACTGTCGGGGGCGAATCCGAATGCCGCAGCCAGGTCGGGATTGGCAGCCAGCCGACTGGGAATGCCGGTGAGGGAGTCGTCTTCGACAGTCGCCCAGAGGTAGGCGAGGAACATCGGGCGGAACGGGGTGCCATCGTGCCAGTCCGGGTGCGCGTCTCTGTACCGGTACGTCTGCACGTCTAGCTGTTCCGCGAATGTGACCCAATCTGTGTCCGCATCAATGATCTCGTCGGCTTGCTTCACGAGCGACGTTCGTGCCTGATCCATCTGTGAGCGCGCCAAATATTACTGTGAATTGAAGTCGTAGCGCAGTTGGAGGGCGAAACGTCGCATCTATCCTCCTGTTATCAGGCCGGCCCTATCAATGGGTATGCGCGCTATAAGTTGCGAATTAGGCAAATTCAAGAATAAGTATAGACGGTGAATCGGTTCGGGTTACGAATTAGTTTGATTTATACTCATCAAGTGCTAGTGCTTCGCTAGTAATGGAACACGGACTCATCGAGGAGTTCCTCCGAACGAAGGGAGCACTCGAGATCGTCGTCGAAATCGGGCGCGGGAGTGCGTCATTCCAGGATGTCGAGGACGCCGTCCTGGTCAGTTCGTCAACGGTCGCAACACGACTCCAAGACGGCGTTGAAAAGGAGTTAATCGAAATCACGCATCGGCCGACTGATCACGGCACGGAGAAACGATACGAACTCACGCGCGTCGGAACCCGCGTCTACGATCGCATTCAGGAGATCGACGTAGACAAGACCGTCCGGAACCTCCAGCGACTTCAGCGGGAGCGTGAGACCGACCGCGAACGGTTGATCGGGCGACTCAATCGCGACAAGCTGATCATCAGCTACGAACACGAGCGAAACCCACCCGCCATTCCTGAAGACACCATCCCACCAGAGGAAGCCCTTGGTGGCTTCGAGCCGCCACCAGAGAGTAACCAGAAAGCAGCCCACCGAAAACGGCTCGAAGACGACCTCGTCGGACTGGATGAGGAGACCGACGACGAGAGTGAGGACTAGACGGAGGGAGCGGTCTGTCTCTGTGCTCTGGGTTATCTGTACGTACCACTTGGGTGCTGAGTCTCCTCCGTAGTGCTACTTCCACCAATGACCGTGAGTGTCAAACAGCCGAATACCACCAGTCGTTCCACGTTCAGTGTGGTTCCCTGAGTTATATGTAGTCTTCACTTCTCACGGGATTGTAGAGGGTGCTTGAGCGCCAGTCACACGCTCCCTCTCGTTTCCACTTGTCGACTCATATGAGTACACAGAACCGCCATCTTGGTAAGTGCCCGCACTGTGGTGGTGAGATACTGTCGTACCACGTTTTGATCGAGTACACGTCCGGTGTGTGGGCGGAATGTCCTGACTGCCGGGACGTCGTCGACCCAGAATAATACCGTATGTTCGGGGTTTTGAAGCGGGTTTTCTCGTCTCCGAGTGGGTCTGTGGTGGTTTTTGAGTGTCGCCGGTGTGGAGCCAGCGTTTCTTCAGCGTCCGAGCAGTGTTCGGCGTGCGGTAGCCGTGAGGTTGCTCGGTATGAGATATAGCAGCCTTCCAATTGCGTTCAGTTGGAAGGATTCCAGTCTTTCAGTCGCGTGAGCGTGTCAGAAAATAATTCGCAGGAGGGTAGGTTCAACTCGCTCTATTTGAGTCAGCCGGTACGTAGGTCTGCTAATTAAACAGTGTGGTAGTAATTGACTATTGGTGAAGACCTTTGAAGTCCGCTGAACGCTATGAAGTTGAGGCCAGTCTGTCATCCAAACCACTTCCATTCTGGCCTCAGCCGACAGAAGGGGCCAATTTTTCGATTGTGAATCCTTCACGAGAATCACGACACCCTCGGCGACGAGTTCCGAAAGATCATCTGCGATGACAGTAATGACTGAATTCTTCTTCGCGTTCTGAGAGAAACCAAGAGTTCACTCGTGAGCAGGGCTGCAAGAGAACCCTCAGACGGGTGAGGAATCTCCGCTGAACCTGTGCATTATTCCCCAATCTTCGCAACACGTCGTATTCTCGCGCCATACGACCTCAAATCACTCCTCTCGCTGATCGGCGCGAGATGAGGTCGTGAACGCTTCGCCCTGCCGTTGTCGATGCGCAGCATCCCACTCCTCGAACATGCCGTAGTCCGTCATGGTGGTCATGCCAGCGATTGCTGCCCGGAGGCTGATGCCGATCAGGGGAATGTCGGCGACCGTCACGATCACATCCGCTTGAATCACGGCCCCGTCGCGCAGTAACACGTCGACGAACTCGACTATCGCGTGTGTCTCGTCTTTCGTTGGCTCCATTATTCACCGATATCTGGCGCGAACGTGTACGGTGGCCACGGCCCCGTGAATCGAATCTCTACTCCCTCGTGTTCGACGATCGTATCCAATCGATCACCGAGAGCGGTCTCGTTGTCCTCGTCCGCGAGAACGGCGAACCGCACGATTTGTTCTTTCTCGACGGACGAGTGTTCGTCGTGCAGCGGCGTATTCGTGTCCTGTTCGGTCAGGTTATTCACGACCGGAGTGATAGCCTCTTCCAGTTGCTCTGCTAGTTCCGTCTGTCGTTCCCGTTTCAGCTCTTGGAGCCGCTGATCGTATTGTTTCTCGAGGAGGAATCGCTTCCCGGCGCCGGATTGTTGCTTGCGCTGTCGTAGTTCTCGGAGCCGGTCGTCCTGGTCTGCGATGGTCTCCTCGAACGGAGCGGAATCCCACAACAGATTGGTACGATATTCCCACACCCCCGTGAACGACGCTAGCTCGTCGCGAATACCCTCGTAGTGGCCCTCCAACCACCGCTTGAGACCCGCATCACCGCCTTCGAGGACCGTGTCGAATCGCATCGGCAGCGGCGTCCCGAACGCGTCGCCCGCCGCATCGACGACCTGCTGATGTGTGAGCAGCCATCGCTTCACCTGTTCGAGGTCTTCCGTCTCGTAGACCGTCTCGCAATCGTGGACGACGGCGCCCACGCCATTGACCTCAACGACGTAGACGGAGTTGTCGTCGACGCCAGTCGTGGACAGGGTCGCCGGTTCCGCCGACGTGGTATCGACCACGCAGTATAGATAGCGGCCGTCGCTGATCGTCCGTTCCTCGTTCGTCGCTGTCTGCTCTTCTTCCGGGCTGGGACGGTGGTCAGTCATGCGTTATCACGCTGGGATTCCGTCGAGCCGCGACGTGACTGCGTCTCGTGTTCGGAGAGCTGTTCGATAGCGTCGCGGATCACGTGGTCGAGGTCATCCTTGAATTCGGAGACCTCGGCGTCGATGTCCTCCTGCTGTTTCAGTCGTTCAAGCTCCTCTTCGAGAGCCTGTAATTGTCGCCCCAGTCGTTCGATTTCCTCCTCCGAGAGCGACCCGGACTCCATCCGACGTACGGCTTCTTGTTCCAGGGCCTCGACCAGCAATTCGACGACAGTCACGACCAGCGCCGTGAGCCCGCCTTGCAGGTCGTCCTCGTCGCCGTCAAGCCCTAGTTCCATCTCACTCGGTCTCCTCCGTCGACGTGGACGCCGTCGGCGTCGAATCGTCCGACAGTGGGTTCGTCGATTCGGTCTCCGATTGGGTTTCCGACGCCGGGTCGGACTGGTCCGGTGAGATATTCGCGGCGGACTCGACGCGCTCCATATCCGTCCCCGTTGGGAACTCGAGCCCGTATTCGGCCGCTGTCTCGAACGAAGCAATCGCGGCCCGTAACTCGATACCGAGGAGTTCCGTGTCCCCGACGCTGACTGCGATATCCGCGTTGACGACGACTCCTTTGTCTAGGAGCATCTCCAGCATCTCGGCGAGGTCGCCCTGCGAGCGCGTCGGTTTGGGGTCACTCATCGTTCACCTCGTCCTCAGTGGGACTCCCGGACGCGCTCTCATCCGACGGAGCGGATGCCTCCGAGTTTCCACCGGCTGTTTTCTGGTGAAGCCGTTGGCCGTACAATCGCTCTCGAGCCGTCATATCCGAGTACTTCGGAGTCTTCGGGACGGTCGAGTGGGAGTTGCGTACCGCGTTCTCCCCGTTCGACTTCTGAGGCGGCATCGTCGAGTGAGCCGCTGGATTCTCGACCGTTTCACCGTCAGCATCGTCGCCGTCGGAATCGTCACGCCGGGTCTCCGACTGCTTCCGGTTGCGGGTCCGACGCCGGGCGAGTTTTTCGCGCTGCCGAAGCAGCTTGCGCCGGGCTTTATCGCGGTTGATCTGCGCCTTTACTCGTGCCTGTCGTGCTTTCTGCTCGTGTTTTTGTTGTTGTTTGTCGCTCATGTGGATTCACCTCCATCGGTGTCCGATGTTCGTGATAGCCGAATTTCGAGAACCTGATTCTTGAGAGTCATATCGCTGATCGCCACGTCCGGCCGGTCGAGTACGACTCGCTCGACCACGTCGGCGTCGACGCGTAGCGTGAGTGCCTGCTCGTCGGTATCGAGTGCGACGTCGACGTCGTCGTCCGTCACGTCGGGCAAATCTGCGACCACGACGAGTTCGTCGCCGCTCGTTCCTTCACGAGTCTCGACGTGAATCGAATCCTCCGTCGTCCCTTGCTGACCAGATCGCTGTTCGGTGCGGGACCGATCGGACGATGGTTCCTCGTCGTGGGACGACCTGTCCGCTCGTCCCAGCCCGATGGAAACATCGTAGTCGTAATCAATTCGGGCGTTTCCTCGGTCGATACGGCCTGACTCGTGTCGGTGACCGCTCTCCTCTTCGATGTCGGCGAGCGCCTCGACGAGCGTACGCAATTGGTCGAGCAGTTCGCTGGGCTGGGAAGACTGGTCGTCAGACTCGTCGCCGGGCGTATCGTCGTTTTTGTCGGGCACCATTATTTCTTGACCTCCATGCGGTCACGCATCTGCTCTTGGATCTGCTCGGCCATCTCCAGTTGCGATTCGAGTTCTTGCTTGCGCTGCTGGTGTTCCTCCTCGGACCGTTCACCGACTTCGTACAGGAGTTGGTTCTCCTTGATGTCGTCTCGAATCGATTTGGTGTCGTACATCTCGTTGAGCGCCATCGTCTGGAGGATGTCCAGCAACGAGAAGAACGGACTCACGAAGAGGTCGTCAACGATGAACATGCAGTGTCACCCTCCTTGTTGTTGTTCCGCACCGATGTGGATGTCCACGAAATTGTAGGGAGGCCACGGCCCCGTGTACTGGATCGTCAGGTCGTCGTGCTCCGCTTCGACGTCGTCGATTGCAGAGTCGAAGGCGTCGCGTTTATCGCGGTCCACGAGGTACGACTTGTTGACGATCAGGCGGTCGGTGAACAGATCGTTCTCAGTCTCGTTGATGCTCAGGTCTGCTAGCTGGTTTGTGACGGTGGCTTGGACGTCGTCCTGAGGGACTGCGTCGTCAGCAGGCGCGAGTATCTTCACCCCAAGTTCAACGGTCCCCTCAATATCGTTGAGCGTACTGCGCAACGCGCGTCGTGCGCCACGTAATACGCCTTTGAGCGTGCGCTCGTTTTTGAACGCCATCCCGAAACTCATCGGGACGACGGTGTGCCCCCCGTCGTACTCCAGCACCTCTTGAAGCACGGTGTTGTGCGCTTCCACGTCCTCGTCGGTGCGCTCGGGGTCGGTCGTGTCGATCTCGGAGACGACGGCCGAGAGCGTCTTGTAATCGACCGTGTAAATCCGGTCTGCGCCAGCGACGCCTTCGACATCTAATTCGAGGTCTTGCTGTTTGATGATGCCGTAGGTGTACAGGTTCTCACTCATCGGTCTCACTCCGGTGGGATTGGGATTGTGACTGATTGGCTTTGCAATCGGTCAGGGCTGCCTTGAGGACGAACGAAAACAGCAGCAACTGATCGGCCGCGTGGTCTATTCGGGTGAATGCTGCGTCGGGAGCGGGGAGGCGATACACTTTGCGCTTGCTTAATTTTTGCATTTCAAGAATACCGTCGTCTGCAAGGTTACTTAAATGCGGATATACTGTGCCCGGACTCAGGTCTGTCCCAAACAATCGCCGAATATCTTGTAACAGTTCTTTGCCGCAGGCGCCATCGCGCACAGCGATCAGGAGGAGGAGAATCGCGTCGATGTGTTCGGTAACGATCTCATCACTGATCGTGTGCAGCTGGTCATTGTCAAGCCACCCGTCTATCGTAGCGACCGCGTCATCAGTCAGCGGCGTATCCGTGTACCGTTGCGCCGCTCCCTCATCATGCGGCTGGTCGTCGTGAACTGATGCACCGTTGGAGTCGATCACCGATTCGAGATCGGATACTGTGACCGAGATTGTGGCGTCGGCGTTGATGTCCGCGGTGAGTTCCTCCAGCAGGTCGTCCATTATTAGACCATCTCCGTGAGCGAGATTTCGGGGATCGACTCTGACTGGCTGATACCGATGCCGTGCAAGGGCGTTAACGGGTTTTCGCCATACAGGATGATGGCGTCACCCAATCGTTCCAGCCGGAAGTGCATATCGGCAACCCAATCCGCTCGCGTGCGGAGTTCAGTATCTGGCTTGGTGATGAGCAGTGTCAGGTCGTTGTGGAGAGCGACATAATTCGCAAAGTCACCCAGCCGGGTTTCGAACGCCTCCTGCGCCGTGTCCATGCTGATCACGTGCAACAACGGGGTTTCACTTTCTGCTCGCACCTGTTCAACGTAGGCTATGTATGGCTCGTACGCGAGTTGCTCGCCTTCTATGGGTAACTCAAGGTCGTCATCAATCGGATGCGACTGGTCACCTCCTGTAACTGCATCCATCGAACGTGGTTCATCGGCCTGCTCATCTGTCTCATGTGCCGGCGTCGCTGCATCGTCCGCTGTGGTTGTCGCTGCCATCTCAGCAGCGGACGCATCGGTGTCCAGTTGGTCGTACCGATCTGCATCGTCAGAGGGGCCAGCGTATGTTTCGAACACGTGGCAGTAGGTATTGAAGACCTGTGGAGAGTGCACCGTATTGAGATCGTTGTGGAGTAAGCCGGGGCTGCCCTCCCGGGGTGGGACAACCGCAACGCTCATCTCCTGAGCAAGGAAGTTACGAATTGTCGGGAGCGTCAATACGCTCCACGCGTCACGAGACAGATCGGGTCCGAGGTCGAGATGAACGACGCTGCCGCGGTTGTAGCCACCCGAGAGGATACGGTCAAGATCACGGATGCCAGTCGAGAATTTCGCCTTCGAATTTGCCAGTGGATCCCACGCGCCCTCCCCCTCCAGGGTTCCTGTTCGGATGGTTGGTAATTCGACTGGCGTGATTGCCTGGAACTGGCCGTCGGCAAGTGTAAACGGCTGTAAGCGGTTGCCGATCCGAACACCTCGAAGCTTTTCCAGGCGAAGATGCCGACGCGTTCGGCCGCGGTCGTCCTCTTCCACCTCCAAGGAGACGACACCATCGACGATGTATTCAAGCGATGAGGACTCCGCTGTTTCTGACACTAACATCAGACGAATGTTCTCTTCGCGGGCAAGAACGACCAGTTGATTCGTCACTGTCTCGATGTCAGGGGGATCGTCGTGGCGCGCAGCCAAGTACTCGTAGATGAGTTCCCAGCTATCGAATGCGATTGTGAGTTGCGGGGTCACGGCGTTGATCTCCTGGATCCATTCGAGGAGCGAATCCAGATCGAGTTTCTCGAATGGCACGTCTACGTCCAGTGGGAGTTCGAATGGGTCTTGGGAGAGGTCAAGAATCGCGGTTGTGTCAAGTGAGGAGTGATCGTCGAAGTACATCTCGTGCACCGTCTCCTGATCAACGCGCGTGGACACGTAGAAGATATCACCATCCCGGTTCAACACATCGAGACCGCGGATCGTGAACAAGGTCTTCCCCGTGCCTGGTGCGCCGTTGACGAGGAGCGATTGCCCGGTATCACCCGTGAAAAACTGGCTGATTTCGCGCGGGAACAGCGCGAGCCCGGTGTGGTCTGTGGGCGGTTGAGCTGGACTGGATGAACTCATTACTTTTCTCCAGTCGGTGACGGTAGAGCATTCCTGACTCGTAGGTGAGGCTTTCTTCGCATACCGACTATACAGGGAGTTTTATGCTCCCCTTACTTAAAAGTACGACTCATTACAGGAGATGAAACGACTGCTGAAACTATACATACCATTTTGTGACGGGCGAGTACAGTTGTGAATGCAATGGCGCAGCCAGATTCCTCAGGCTTGGCAGAAGTGCTGGATCGCGTACTGGACAAAGGTGTCGTCGTGGACGTGTGGGCTCGCGTGTCGCTTGTCGGCATCGAAATCCTGACCGTCGAGGCGCGGGTCGTCGCCGCCTCGGTGGACACCTTCCTCCACTACGCAGAAGAAATCGCCAAAATCGAACAAGCCGAACTTACCGCCGGCGCCGAGGCGGCACCCGAGGCCTGACGCACAGACCTCCCCTTCGGCCCGGCGTAAGAGAGGTGAATAGATTGCACACCATACCATTAACACCCTTCTTTGATACACACTAAACCCATGAGTGTCACAGACAAACGCGACGAGATGAGTACGGCCCGCGAGGAATTCGCGGCGGCACAGTACGAATTCGAATCATACGCTGACGAGTTTGCAGCTGATGTCGCAGCACAACAAGACGAGGTCAATGACCTCGTTGAGGCGATCGGCGACGTCCAGGCGGAGATGACCAGCACGACAGACACATTTCACACCTATGGTGACGAGTTCGCCGCTGAGGTTGACCACCTCCGTGCCGATATTGACGCCCAGCGGGACGTGAACCGTGAACTCCAGGACGCGTTCGAGGCGTATGCTGACACCTTCGCGACAGATGTCGCAGACAAACAAGATATCGGCGATCTCCTGGCTGCGATTGAGGCGCTCCGCACGGAGATGAACACAACCCACGAGACGTTCGACGCATACGCAAACGATTTCGCAGCCGATGTCGCTGCGCTCCGTGATATCTCCGAGTTGGTTGCAGCAATCGACGACCTGCGAGCGGAATTCATCGCCGTGCACGACGCATTTGACGACTACGCTGATGACTTCGATGCCGAGATCTCCCTGTTCCACGCTGCCACCGCGGACCAACGCGACAGCTTCGACGCTACCGCCGACGCCTTCGCAGCGTACCGAGAGGAGTTCCATGGCGAGGAGGTAGAAGCACTGCTCGAGGCGATCGATGACTTCCAGCAGGAGATCGGCGACTTTCGAGCGGAGTTTGCAACGACTGAGGACGCCTTCGCTGCCTTCGCCCGTGACTTCTACGGCCACGAGATCACGGCCGAGGTAGTCGCCGCCGACGCGGAAGCCGAACCCGTGGAGGATGAAGCGGACGTAGACGCGGAAGCAGAGGTCCCTCCAGACGAAGCTGGCGGAGAATCCGCCGGTACCGAGGACGAAGAGACAGAGCCGGTCGAAGTTGAAACGACGGCTCCGGACGCAGAAAGCAGTCCTGTGGACGCGACAGACGAGGCGGAAGCGGGGGACGCAGAGGAGGAGACAGAGGAAGCAGCGCCGGAAGACATGGTTGAGTGCCGGGTCTGTAGCGAATACTATCAGGCGATCACGGAGCCCCATCTCCAGACCCACGATATAACAATTCAGGAGTACCGCGACGAGTACGGTGAGGACATCCCCCTTCGGCCGGATGATCAAGCATGACGAACGAGTCCCGTAAGCGCAAGGTCCGAGGGTCGCAGATCCGCTCCTCACGCGGCGACAAGAAACAGGGGCGATCGCAGAGCCGTGATGATAAGGAGATCGAGCGTCTCGAGAGACAGAACGGCGCTCGTCGTCAGGAGTCGTCCGCCCATATCGACGAGGGGTTCGTCCCGGAGGAACAGTCCTTCGTCGAGACCGAATCGGTCAATCGAGTCGAAACGCGGATGGAGCGGTGGCTCGACGTCGGACGACCCACTCACCTGATCGGACCGACCGGCTGTGGGAAAACGTCGCTGGCGATGCACGTCGCGCGCGAGCGCGATCGGCCGGTCGTCTGGATCAATGGTGACGCCGAACTCACGACCAGCGATCTCGTCGGCGAATACGCCGAAAAAGAGCGTATCTCGGAGCGCGACCAGTTCATCCACAACGTCGTCAAGAGCAAGGACATCATCCGTGACCGGTGGGTTGACAACCCCCTGACGCTCGCTGTGCAAGAGGGGGCGACGCTGGTCTACAACGAGTTCTCCCGAACCAAGCCCGTCGCGAACAACGTGCTGTTGTCGGTCTTCGAGGAGGGTGTGCTCGAACTGCCGGGGAAACGCGGTAAATCCCGGTACGTGGACGTGCATCCCGAGTTCCGAACCATCCTGACCTCTAACTCCGTCGAGTACGCCGGCGTCCACGAGCCGCAAGACGCCCTGCTCGACCGCCTCATCGGGATCTACATGGACTTCTACGATCTCGACACGGAGATCGAGATCGTCCGGGCGCACGTCGACGGGTCGACCGGCACGAACGTCGAGGACATCGTGCAGGTCCTGCGTGAACTCCGCGGGCGGCTCGATATCACCGTGGGCACCCGGGCCGCAATCATGGCTGCCGAAGGCGCCACCACCGTCGACACCGTCGACCAGGCCGTCCTGACCGACGTCTGTACCGACGTGCTGGCATCGAAGGTTGCCCAGCGGAGCGACGTTCGCGAGCTGCGCGAGGAGATAGAATCCGCGATCGAAGACATGGAAGTCAGCCTTTCTTAAGATCCGGGGTCTCTACATAGAAGCATGGCAGATCCAGCAAACGATCAATCTGAACGCGAAGAAGGCGACGAGGACGACGAGACACCACCAGCGTCCGACGGGGAGTCCTCGCCGTCGGCCGATTCATTCACTCTCGCCGACGCGCAGACGCGCGCACAAGAGGCGGCACAGGACCTGTTGGAACACCAGTTCGAGGGAATCATCAAAGCCGAGTCGAACGACGAAGGCTGGCGGACCGTCATCGAAGTCGTCGAGCGGAACGCCGTACCCGATACGCAAGACATCATCGGCCGCTACGAGATCACGCTTGACGAGACGGGGGACGTCACCAGCTACGAGCTTCTGGAACGCTATCGTCGGGGCGACATGAAAGAGGAACTGTAGCGGTGCGTCAAATGCACGAGCAATAGATATGGCCCATCGACTGACCGTAGCGAACGAGAAAGGCGGCGTGGGAAAGACGACGACTGCGATCAACGTCGCCGGAGCCCTCTCCGACCGCAGGCACGACGTTCTGTTCGTCGACCTCGATGCACAGGGGAACGGAACGGTCGGACTCGGTCTCGATGCGTCCTACACCGACGACGGGGTCTCCCTGTACGATATACTCACGGATCTCGACGCGCAACAGCAGATCGACGCGGTGATTCGTTCACACGAAGAGTTCGATGTGCTCCCCTCCCACATCGATATGTTCAATGCGGAGTCCGAGTTGCAGACGGCGATGCGCGGGCGTGAGCGGCTGTGGATGGCCCTGGACGAGCTACACGCCGACTACGACTACATCGTCGTCGACGCACCCCCATCGCTGGGGCTACTTACGGACAACGCGCTCCTCGCCTGTCGAAATGTCCTCATCCCGGCATTACCCGAAGAGGCGTCCCGACACGCGATGGATATTCTGTTCGAGCACGTCAATACGCTCGAGGACGGATACGGTGTCGACATCGACCCGGTCGGGATCGTCGTCAACCGAATCGAGGTCGACGGCGAGGCCAACCGGATGCTGGAGTGGTTCGACGAGCAGTACGAGTCGCTCCCCCTCTGGCGAATCCGGAACCGGGTCGGGATCAAACGTGCGTGGACGAACGGGACCTCCGTCTTCAGTCACGCGGAAACGACGGACATGGACGAGCGATTTCAAGCCATCGCCGCTCACCTCGAACGGACCGAGTAAACTACCCCACCCTACTTCGCTCGGTCTGACGACCTCGCTTCGTTGAGGGTTCCGTCAGACTGCGTCTGACGACGTGCAGACTGTGAGTCTGCACTGGGGCTTTCGCGTGGACTCCCGCTCTGGCCGGACTCCCCGGCAGGAGGCTCATATCCTCCGCTCGCGTTCAACATCCCGCGATTCAAGCGCACGCCTACGGGTGTGCTCACTGAGCGAAGCTCAGTGGCATACCAAAAATCTTTGATTTTTGAGCACGCCTCCGCCGTCCCCAGTTTGGTTACGGCGGAGATACCGCAGTCCAATGTTCTTCGCGGCGTTGTAGTCGGCGTGATTCTCGTAACCACATTTCAGACACTCAAAGTTCTCGCCGTCGCGGTTGTCCGGGTGGGTGAACCCACAGTGTGAGCAACGGCGTGACGTATTCTCCGGGTCCACCTGCTCCACGTCGATGCCGTGGGGTTCGGCCTTGTATTGCCTTGTTGAACGCAGGACGGCGTCGGGGTGGGGTTGTTTATCTGCAATTTCACGGCGCTAGAGACGGCTTTTCGACCTCAGAAGATGCAGTAGCTGTCACTCACAGCGGTTGCTGATGAGTCAAAGCTATGGTACCTTGCTCCGTTGTTCTGGTGACGACGGCGATGCCTCTCCCGGATACGTCCGGAGAAGGGGAGCAGGCGGCGAGCCTTAACTCGCCGCCTGCGTGAGGTTATGGACGATGCACTTGCGTGTGAGCTCCCGGAACTGGCCGTGCCAGCTCCGGGAGCGGAGCTTCTCGCCGTCGTCTTCCTTCAGCTGCGAGAAGCCGGTTTCACTCATCCAGCGCTGGTTGTAGTCATCGCTCATTCGGGCGTTGTGGGCCTTCTGCAACGGTGTCTGCTCCCTGTGCTTGATCAACGGTCGCGTTGACTCGGAGCGACACTCCTCACGGAGGTCGCTCCAAGAGTAGTTTGCGTCAGCAGACAACACACGCAGGTCTTCCGCGTTCCGGCGGAAGACCTGCATCCCGATGTGGCCGTCCCACGCCTTCTGCGTCGTGTAGTGAACGTCCTTGATCGCTAGTGTGTTCACGTCGATCAGGATTGTTGTCTTCATTTTCTGAAATGAGAAGTCCGCGCGGTCGCGGTAGTGGTAACTTGTCTGATCGCGCTGGAAGCCACTTGCGTCAATCGCAGCTTCACCACTCCAGCCTGCCTGCTCCGCGCTTCGGCGGAGCAGGCGGCGGAGTTCACGCATCCGATACTCTCGTTCCCACCGGCAGAGCGGGCTGTAGTGCGGTGCCTCGTTGAGGTTAAACACAGCGAGAATTCCGGGCATCTCGTTGAGGTAGTCTTCTGTCTCACGGAGACTCTTCTCCAGTTCGACACGGTACAGAATCAACGCGATCTGCACCCACTCGGCGTACCCGTCCGCGCCATCCGGCGCGGCGGGTGCGTCCGGATCGTCAACATGCTGTTTGGCAAGGTCTCGACACAACCACGCCAGCCGTCTGAGCGATGCCATATCGCCAGACGGCGTCCATTTCCCGGTTAGTTTGTCGGAATATCCCTGTGAGAGCGGCTGTGGCTGCCGTCAGTCGGCGGCAAAACAAGGCACCTTGTATTCGACGTACTCGTACAACCGCTCAAATGCCCACTTGTGCCCCCACGACCCACCGGAGAGTCGGTCGCGGATGCCGGTCAACTCCTCAAACGCGATGACCGTACAGCCGTTCTCGGCGGCTTCTTCGATGATGCCGTTCGCAATTCGGTGGAGCATCATCGTGAACCGGCCCGTCTCTTTCCGACCGACAGACTGGATGTTTTCGTGGGCGTTGCGTGAACCGCACTGCTGGAGCGATGCACGCCGGTTCTCGTACTCCCGCCGCCAGTGGTCGAACTCGTTCCCGCTCCAGAACGTGCCCGTCGAAGTGACAGCAAGTTGGTTCACGTTGATGTCAACGCCGAGGACTGTGCTGTGCCCGGTCGTTGCCTCGTCCACCGTGTCGGACTCCATTTCCGCCTTTGTGCGGAGATGAAGGAACCACTCACCGTCTCTGTGGTGCAGTTCTGCGCCCGTCACCTCGTAGTCGTCGTTGTCGAGATACCGGCTGTGAGGTGTGTCGCGGTCGGCGTCAGGAAGGACGTACTGGACTTCGATACGCCCATCGACGGTTGCCAACGATACGTACTCGTCGTGGAAGGTCGCACACCGCTTGTCGTAGACGACAGTCGGCTTCGAGAAGTGTGGTTTGCCCGCGTACACGCCTTGCTTCCAGCGGGCGACGACACCCTGTACGGCGTCGGCGGCCTTGTTGCGGGCGTTCTGGACGAGGTTTGCGTGCAACAGCGTCTGGTCGCGTACCTCGTCATAGGTTTCTTCCTGCAACTGGGCCTTGCTGGTCGTCTTGTAGTCGCCCTGCCAAGCGTGGTCCACGACGTAGTTAGCGGCCCACAGAAACTCATCGACTGTCTCGCGGAGAAGTGCGGCGTCGTCACTGTCCACGTCGAGTTTGACCGGAACAGTGCGCCGCACCTCCATACGTCAGATGTATGGCTGATGGTTTATTACCGTTGGGGAGAAAAGGCAGCAACAGTCCGTGGTCTGTTGGGGGAGTTGTCGGCTTCTGCGCGCGGGCTTCGCCCGCTCGCACGGCCCGAGGCGCGAAGCGCCTCGCTGTCCTCTCCAGCCTACTCGCGTCGTCCTTCCGACCGGCGTCGGAAGCCCGACGCTCCTTGAGGCCGGAGGCTCCGCCTCGAAACCGCTGATTCAACGCATAAACGGGGTGCTACATACGTTAGTGCAGAATATAGCTACTCACCTGCGACGAGCAGAGACACGTTATCTATCTACCTCAGTGAGCGCGTCGGTGGCGACATTCCCAATTCACCAGCCTCAATATGCGAGTAGCGCTCTCGCACCATTTCCTCTCAGTCGTCTTGTTGATTGGCAGACGACGTGCCACGAATCTCGAAGCGAGCGCCACCACGGTCGCTAGCCGTCACATTAACCTCCCATCCGTGGGCCTCGGCGATCTGTTTCACGATCGACAGACCGAATCCGGTCCCCTCGCTCGCCGTCGAATAGCCCGATTCGAACACGGTATCGCGCTCGTCGGACGGGATGCCCGGCCCGTCGTCCGCAACGTAGAACCCTGGTGGATCATCGAGGGTTCCGACGGGCACCGTGCAGGCGTCGCTGGCGTGTTCAACCGCGTTTCGGAACAGGTTCTCGAACAGCTGTCTGAGCCGACTCTCGTCGGCTTCGATTTCCTGACTTCCGGTTATTTCCACAGTAGCCTCGTCGGTCTCGACGTGGTCCCAGGCCGCTTCCGCGACCGTGGCCACGCTGACGGTCGTCGTCTCCCCGACCGAACGCCCTTGTCGGGTGAGCGTCAGCACGTCCTGGATCAACGTTTCCATCCGGTCCTGTGCCTGTGCGACTGAGTCGAGATGCTCGCTGTCGCACTCGCGCTGGGCCAGATCAAGGCGTCCCTGCGCGACGTTCAGGGGATTCCGGAGGTCGTGTAAGAGCACGCTCGCGAACTCGTCGAGCCGTTCGTTTTGCCGGCGGAGTTCCTGTGTGCGCTCGCTAAGTTCCCGTTCATCGGCGGCACGATCGAGCGCGGCTTCGACGTTCGTGGCCAGCAGTTCGGCGAGCTGGACGTCCGTCTGGTCGAACGCGTCAACCGCCGTACTGTTGATGCTCAGCGTACCGTACTCCCCGAGCGACACGTAGAGCCCTGCTCGCGCATCGCCGCGGTCGAACCCGTCATCGAGCTGCTGGACATCCTCGCACACGCGGGTACGCCCCGACACGTACACTTCACCCACGGGCCCTTCGCCGACGGCATAGGTTGGCCGTTTACCGTATACCGCTTTCGCGTCCTCGGTGACGGCCACTGGTTGAAGGGATGTCCCGTCGACCGAGCGCAATCGAACCACGTTGGTCGGATACCCGAGGACGGATTTCGCTGCGGCCGCCGTCTGCCGGGCGACCTCATCTCTGGTCTTACATCGAAAGAGGGCACGCGTCGTCTCGTGAAGGGCTTCGAGGGTGTTCTCGTACTCCTTCCGTTCCGTAATGTCCCGGACGACGCCGACGATCCCCTGAAACTCACCATCCGAGACCAACAGTTGAATGTGATCTTCGCACGGAATCCGCTCGCCGTCGCTGGTGACGAGATCCATCTCGAAAACTCCCTGGTCGCGGTCCTCGTCCGTGAGCAGCTCCCGGATGAGCGCCTCGCCGGTGGCGACGTCGGTGTCGTCCATGACGAGCGAGACGTGGGCCCCGACAAGCTCCTCACGAGAGAAGCTCAGAAACGCCGTCGCCGCGTCGTTGACCGCGGTCAGATACCCATCGGGGTCGGTCGCGTAGACGATGTCGCCGGCCCGGTTGAGCATCGTTTCGTACCGCTCCAGTTCGAGCTCACGCTCCTTGCGCTCGGTGATGTCCGTGTAGATACCGTAGCCTTCGACTCGACCGGTCTCCCGAGTGACGACGACCGTTCGGAGCAGGAACGTCCGGCGCTCGCCATCGTCGGTCAGCCGTTGGGCCTCCTGGCCATCGCCCGTATGCGGGCTGAGCCACGGCTCGACCGGCTCGGCAACGTCCTCGGGCACGATGAGCTCATCGAGGCGTTGGTCGATAGCTGCGGACCCGTAGCCGAACGTCTCTCGAAACGCTGGATTCATTGCCGCGACGACCGGTGTCTCGTCCTCGAATCGGACGGTCACGACCGGGTCCGTGACCTGCTCCAGCAGGGCGTCGAACCGCTCTTGGGTCCGTTCGGAGACTCGAATCTCGGTAGCGAGGAGACGGAGGTACCCCTCGGTTTGCTGCTCGATGGCTTCACAGATGTCCGCGACGTTCTGGCTGGTGTATGTCTCGGTGGACGGGAGGCCGACCGTTCGCGCGCCCTTGTCGACCAGTGATTCGGCCTTCTCGACGTCAACGGCCTGGCTGAACCGGGCGACAAGATCGGCGCGCCTCATTCTGGAAGGAGCATGATGACCGTCGTGGTGTTGTGAAAGCCACTCAACTGCCTGAGCTGCATACACTGCTCGCCGTACGTCTCGAAGCCCGTAAACGGAACACCCAGTTCATCGTCGATGGCGGCGACCGCCTCCGCAAAGTCGTCCTCGAGGATGATCGCCCGGCAGGCACGTCGTAGACGAACCCGCCAGTCAAGGGGGGGGGGATGTCGCCGGCGAGGTCGACCGCTTCACGCGCGGCCTCGCGGGCCGACGAAATCTGCTCTCCACGAGAGCCGTACATGACCCAGAGCACGGTTCTCTCCGGGATTTCCACCGCCAAGTGTAACGCGCCCCCTCAACCGCGCTCGGCCACCGCATCTTGTACTGCTGCCCCTGGTTGATCCCGAATTCATAGAGCACGTCACGAATCCCACGCAGCAAAGCCTCGTACTCGTACGCATCCGCACAAAAAACCTGACAGAAATCGACCCGACTCCCCGCCAACTCCTCGATGGGTGCAGCCGCGGCTTGGATTCCAGCGTCGAATCCATCCGCGAGCGTCGAGAAGGCTGACGAGAAATCGGTCTGCATATGTGCCTACTTGAGTCATACTCATAAATTATGGGAACGATTCATCGGAAACGCCTGTCTTAGTCTCGGTCTCAAGATGCGCTCTAGGAACCCAGCCGTTGTGACGTCAGTCCATCGACCGCTCATCCTCATCCTCATTCGTCAGAATTCCGGTCACCCGGGAGGCCCTGTAACGCGGCATCGAAGTCCTCCTCCTCGAGGTCGGCAATTGTCTCATCGAGCGAGCTCTGGAGGTCCTCGAGATCCGATTCCAAAGCGGCAAACTCGTCGCTTTGGTCGAGTTCCTGCTGGGATTTTTCGGCCTCCAGCGCGGCCGTTTTCGACGTGAGCGCGTAGAGCCGCTGGAGTTGCTCGTCGTAGTTCGTCCGCGCGAGCATCCGCTCGACGACATCGTGAATGGCCTCCTCATCGAGGGGTTTTACGACGTACTCGTCGAACGGCAACTCGAGTACGTCGAAATCAGGATTGACGGCTGTCACCATCACGACGCGGCAGTCGTATCCCCGGTCACGGATCGCTTCGAGCACCTCGTCTCCGGACAGGCCCGGCATCCGTCGGTCGAGCAAGACGAGATCCACGGTCTCGTCGATCCGGTCGAACGCTTGCTCGCCGTCGTAGGCGGTGCGCGTACTATAGGACTCCTCTTCGTCTATCCACGCCGCATAGAGATCAGCAAGCCCCTTCTCATCATCGACGACGAGAACAGTCACCGATTCCGTCTCAAATTCAGTCGCATCCATAGGTAATCAGAAGCGATATTTTATAATCGAACTCGGCCCGGTTACTTATCGGTTATGGGCCGGAGGGTGAGCGTGACGATACTGCCGTGCGGCTCATTATCCGTAATGTCGACCTCGCCGCCCACGCTGGCGACGATCCAGTTGACCATCCACAGTCCGAGGCCACTGCCGTGCCTGAACGGCGTCTCGCCTCCTTCCGCAAGCACAGCCCGCTCATCTTCAAGGATTCCCGGGCCGTTGTCGAGGATCTCGATTTCGATGGAACCTGACGATGCGTCGGCTGGTGAGACGCAAATCGTTACCTCCGGGGTTCGGTCGGTGGTATGTTTGATCGCGTTTACACAGAGTTCACGTATGGCAACATCGAGCTGTGTGGGGGCGAGTACTACCACCGATTCCGGCAGTTCTGTTGCGATATCGGCGTCAGGGGATGTTTCCTGCACCGTTTCGGAGACGTCTTCGACAATACTGACGACGTCGGCCTGGTGAGACACGCCGCTTCGCTGGGAGAGTTTGTTTATCTTATCGGCCTTCTGACTCATTTCGACGAGTCCCGAAGCCGTCTCCTCGATCTTGCGGGCGTCGGCCGCCGCATCCCTCCCGGTTAGCTCGTCGACGAGGTTGGAGGCATGGCCCTGAATGAGATTCATGTCGTTGCGGAGATTGTGTCGCAGAATCCGGTTGAGCACCTGGAGTTGCTGTTCGCGTTGCTTGCGTTTAGTGATGTCCGTGTAGACGGCGTACGCGTCGCTCACCCGCGCCTCGCGTTCGATGGGCACGGCCCGGAGGAGGAGTTCGCGCGGCCCATGTTTCGTCTCCCGCCGCACCTCGGTAGTGATTTGGTCGCCCGCGAGCACGCGGTCAGCGTGATCGGAGAGTTCGGCGGCGCAATCCGGCGGGACTAACGCATCTACGAATGCTTCGCCAACGATCGCGTCGGCGTCGTAGCCGAACGTCTCCTCGAACGCTGGGTTGACCGCCCGAATCATCGGCTCACGGTCGATGAATTCGACCGCAACGATTGCATCCAACGAGTTCTCGAAGAGGGCTGTCAGCCGCGCGTGTTCCCGCTTTCGCTCGGTGATGTCACGGATGCTCAGTAGAACGTGTGGACGGTCGTTGACCTCCAGCACGGACGCCGAAATCTCCGTCCTCAATTCATCTCCAGCGGCCGTTCGGCAGGTGAACCGATCCGTCCAGCCGTGCCCCTGTTCGATCACCGATTCAAGGAACGTCTCGAACGGTTCCTGATCGGCGATGATCAGCTCGCGACCCAGATCCATCGAGGCCAGTTCCTCGGCCGAATACCCGAACAACGACAGCGCCGTCGAGTTACATTCCAACAGCGTTTTCTCCGCCGGATCGAAGACGATGATCGCATCGTTGGCGGCCTGGAGGATCTTCTGGTAACGGTTTGTGGTCTCTTCGAGTTGCGTCGCGAGCCGGCGCGAGAGGGCACGCCGTTCGACCAAGTTTTCGAGACGGTACGCCAAGGTGTCCTTCTGAATCGGCGAGTCAATCTGCTCGTCGACAGCATCCAATCCGATCGCGTCGACTCCCTCGCCGGATCGAGATCGGACCAAGAGTGCGGGCAGGAAGACCGGCTCGGCGTCTTCCTTGCGAGCCGCCAGTGCATCGCGGTGACGGCGCAACGAGGGATTGTCGATGATACAGAGATTGAACTCGCACTCGAATGGCGCGTCACCATCGGGGTGTACGGGCTCATACCCGTCCTGGGCCGCCAGCCACTCGGTCAACGCCTCCCGATTCTCTTCGGTTTCGATCACGAGGAGCGTCCGTGTCATAGACAAATCCCGGAGGACGGGTGAGAACTGACCGGCTCACTTCCGGAACGACCGACTGGGGGATCCATCTGGCGGTACACGCATCTAGTGCTGGCGATTATGCGTCCGTGTCGCCCGCCAGTAACGCGCGAATCGACGCCCTGAGTTCGGCTTTCCGCACGGATTTGTCCATGACGGTCTGGGCGCCATGGCGGAACGCCGCGGCTCTGTGCGTCTCGGGGGGCGATCCCGTGAGTGTCATTACGGGGACGCTGCGGTCCTGCAGGCGCTCGCACCGCTCCCAGACCGCGCCGGTGAACTCGTTGATGTCCAGCACCGCGATCGCGGGGTCGCTGCACTTCGACGAGCGTTCCCAACTGGGCGAGCGTATCGGACGGCCCGCCGCCGAGTTGCTGGAAGCCGGGAATGGCGTCGATCATCACCACGCTCGCGTCTTTGGTTTCGATGTCCTGTCGGACCGTTCCGAGGAATTCGTCAGGGGGGGGGGGGGTTGAGCGCCGACGGTTTGGCGTCTTTGACCATGAGCGTCCCCTGGTCGACCAGTTCCGTGACCAGGGGATTGATCGATTCACACCGCAACAGGAAGTCGCTCTGGCCTCCTCGAACTGGTAGATGATACTCTGCTCGCCGGGTGCCGCCGCTTCCTTCATGGACAACGCGCCCGTCATGGTTTTTCCGACGCCCCGACGGGCTCGTGGTCATCGTGGTCGTGCCGCGGGCGCTCCCCCCCCCCCTCCGGGGGAGTTCATCCACCTCCGGCACGCCCGGCGTGAGCGTCTCCTCCGGGGGCGGGCTGGCCGTCGGCGACGAGCTGTGGAAACACCTCGATGCCGCCAGTCGTGATCTGTAGCGCGTGCGCCCCGGGTCGGTATCGGAGCCGCGGAGCTTGACGATCTCGACGGTGCGTTCCGTTGACGGTGTGTTCAACTGAACGATGCCGTCGCTCAGGAGCTGGAGGCCGAGCGCCGTCCTACCATTTCCGGGTGGGTCTCGGACCAGATAGCTCCGCTGGGAGCGCAAGCCGCCGTTGAGGACGGTATCGAGGCTAGGGATGCCCGTGGACACACGGTCGGGAGACTCCATGGACGGGCTCATTGATTGATCTTGTTCTGCCGCCGGAGTCGTGTTCTGGGAGATTTCATTATCCATAATCTGCCCACGTATTGGTGAGCAGGCGTTCGATCGGTCGGCATGGAAGCATTACTGGCTCGCTATACGACTCATTCACACATCCGGCTTTTATAAATTGGGCTGGGAGCATCCGTTCTAGTTTAACGCGACAACCGACCGCCGTCTGTTGATCTGATATCGTCGCAACTACCCGGTTGAGAAACCCGGTGGAAAGTATGACCTACAGCCCACCGGATTCAGTCGTAGTTGACCGGATTCAAAGAGCGTTTCCCTCCGATGAGTTGCGCGAGCGCGCTCGCGCAACGAATCTCGTTGAACGTCAGCGCAAGTTCGACATCGTTGCACTATTCTACACACTCTCGTTTGGCTTCGCTGCCGGCTCAGACCGCTCTCTACAAGCATTTCTCGAACGCTACGTCGAGATGGCTGACTGCGACGAACTCTCCTACGCAGCGTTCCACAACTGGTTCGAACCGGGCTTCGTTGCACTCCTTCGAGAGATTCTCGATGACGCTATCGAGAATCTCGATACTGGACGAACCGACTTGAACGGACGTCTCGAACGCTTTCGAGACGTCCTGATTGCCGACGCGACTATCGTTTCACTGTACCAGGACGCCGCTGATGTCTACGCAGCAACTGGCGAGGACCAAGCTGAACTGAAGCTCCACCTCATCGAGTCACTCTCGACAGGTCTCCCAACACGGCTCCGCACAACCGACGGAACAACGCATGAACGGAGTCAGCTACCCACCGGAGAGTGGGTAGCTGACGCCCTCATACTCCTTGATCTAGGCTTCTACGACTTCTGGCTGTTCGACCGAATCGACCAGAACGGCGGATGGTTCGTCTCCCGCGTCAAGGACAACGCGAACTTCGAGATTGTCGAAGAACTACGGACGTGGCGGGGTAACAGTATCCCGCTGGAAGGGGAGTCGCTGCAGGCCGTCCTTGACGACCTGCAGCGACAGGAGATTGATATCCGAATCACGCTCTCGTTTGATCGCAAACGAGGGTCGGGCGCAAGCGCGACCCGGACGTTTCGGCTGATCGGTCTGCGCAACGAGGAGACCGACGAGTACCATCTGTATCTGACGAATCTCGGCAAGGAGGGCTATAGCGCGCCCGATATCGCGCAGCTCTATCGGGCGCGCTGGGAAGTCGAGTTGCTGTTCAAGGAGTTAAAATCGCGGTTCGGTTTGGACGAGATCAACACGACCGACGCCTACATTATCGAGGCGCTGGTTATTATGGCAGCAATTTCGCTGATGATGAGCCGTGTAATTGTGGACGAGTTGCGGTCAGTTGAGGCCAGACAGCGTGAGGCCGAAGCCGCCGCAGACGCCGACGAGTCGGCGTCGCGGCTCCCTCGGCGTCGCTGTTCGCTAGCCGTGGAGCGGCACGCTCATCTGATTCAGCTATATCTCATGGTTGAGTTGGGTTACGAACTACCGGATTTGGACGAGCTGTTGCTGTGGGCGTCACGAAATCCAAATCCACACAGGAAACGGCTACGCAGCCAGGTTGAATCGGGTGAGTTCAGCTTTGCTCGCCACTAAACTAGAACGGATGGGGCTGGGAGTTGTATAGCTGATGTCCTCCTCTCAACCTGATTTATTCGGGCAGTCTAGGATTTATTAAATATAGTCGCATTATAATTACTTACCTAACACCTATTGGCGAGTTCCGGAGTATATGGAATATGCGGAACGAAATATATCGGGGAGCAACAAAACTCATTAGATCCCGCAGTAACGATGCACTCCGCATTGTATTCCGATATACTCAAGATACGATTGATATTATGTACATAGATGAACAGATACTCAATGAGGACCTCTTACCACGGATTGAACGGCTCCGAACTCGCGCCCTCGAAATTGCTGAGATGTCTGCGGCAACAATAATTACCGCCTATGGTGAACTCGAAACTATCCTCGCTACCCATGACGATGCAATCATTCTCTACTTACTGGCAGGTGATGATGAAGGAATAATCGCCACTCATGACCGGACTGAGGCCCCCTTTAATAACGAGCTTCTCTGACCCGGAGTTGCAACCGGATATGCTGAACAAAGTATTGGTTGTGTCGCACACTACTTCTGGGATTTAACAGCGTGTTTTATGCTTTCGATGAGTAATTTACGGTGAGTATACTGTAAAGCGACGCCATCATGCGGTTTCCTGATTTTCTTCGTGTTGATGCCGGTGGTGCAAGAGTCGTGCGAGGTCGGCATTTGTCATTTTCTCTTGATCTAACGCACATTGAGCGGCGTGATCGATGGCGAGCGCCATCGATTCCAGGTCATGGCGCATCATGACTCGGGACAACTTGGCTGCGGTCTCGTTGCTGATCGTGACGGTCGTGTAGCCGTTTGGCGGCATATTCGCCCGAAAGCAGTGGTTTACTGTAAGCTTATCGTAATTGTACCCAGAAGCGCTAATCTTCGAATAAACCCCAGAAGTAGTGTGCGACACGACCTGTTGATTGGCGGCAAGGTACCGAAAGACGACGTCACGTTCAAGCAACCGATCTAGTTTCCGGGAGCTTCGGACGCCGATAGAATAGCCAAAGATGAGGACTTTCAACATCAGGACGGGGAGAAGGACGGCCGCCTAAGCAAAATTGGCAGTAGTGTCTTGTCAGCTATTACTGGAGATGTCATAGAACTATTCACGGGGAACGGTTTTCCGCTCACGATTCGGTAGATCAACTATTTCAAAGGAAGACGCTAAACAACACAAGGAGTTTGACCTAGAAACGACCAGTTGAAACACTGCTTGTCGCCCCCGGCCAGCCTTTATTATTGCGTGGGGCGTAGTATCTGGTAATGGCTGAAATCGTCTCGACGAACGATACCCTGGGTGGTGCGCCCCGAATCGAGGGGAGGCGTATCGGCGTCCACCACATCGCGAAGCGGGTACGTGACGCTGGAGACTCCCCAGAACAGGTCGCCGCCGACTACGATCTCGATATCGCCGATGTCTACCGTGCCCTAGTGTATTATTACGACCACGCTGACGAGATGCACCAGATCCAAGCCGAGTGCCAATCAGTTCCTGACGAGCTGTCTGTCGTTCGCGGCCCCGAGGACCTCGACTCGAAGACTCAGTCAGAGCCCGAAGCATGAGGCTGCTGGCTGACGAGCACGTCCCACCAGCTATTGTTTCTGCGCTCCGTGGTGAAGGACACGATGTAGCTGTCGTTGGGGGTGATGTTGATCTGGGCTCTGAGGATACGGTTCTCTTAAAGTACGCACGTGAAACCGACCGCCTCATTCTGAGTGAGGATACTGATTTTCGTGGGGCTGATCCAGAACTGAACGTTGAGCACCACCCCGGCATTTTGGCCTGCGATACAACTGCTTCGGCGGGCGAAATCGCTGCGGCAATTCGACGAATCGAGATGTATACCACCGATCTTACTGAAACGGTTCTCTACGTCCCAGGCAACTGGTTGTGACCACCTCAATAGCACCAAGAAACTGCTAACTAACTCGGACCACTACCCGTTTTCATAACCTCAGCCAGAAAAACGAGAAAAGGACTCCATCGCTGTCTCTCGATAAAACGTATACGTTCCGTACTCCGGGCGGTCAAAGCCTGGAAGGTCATCGTCGAGGCGGTCAACTGTGGACGCCCAGAGCGCCTCGGCGGAGCTGCACGCACCAGGATTGCGTTCGTACAATTGCTTCCGTAGTTCGCTTGCTTCGAGTGATCCGTGGTCGTCTAAGACTCGAGCAGCATCCAGCAAAACAGCGCGAGCGTGGTCACTCCGTGGTTCATTATTATCGAACCACCGTTTAAAACCGTCGAAATTTCGCTGTTCCTTAGCTGGTGGTTGGTCCTCTCTTGGCTGTTCTGTAGTAGCCGGGTCGTGATCCGGGGGGGGGAGCCATCCGATGGTGAACTCACAGGTGATGAGACAGAGGAGTCTGATGGTTGATCTCTCTCGAGTTGGAACTGTTCAACCTCCTCCTCGAGGTCGGTTATCCGTTGCGTGAATTCATCATAATAGTCGGCCAGTTCGTCAACGGTCTGTCTGATCTCCCCGACTCAGGTGCTATCGGCCGTCGTGATCTTATACGATATGTCACTATAACTGCATATTTTGTTTAGAATATGCTGTAGAAAAGAAGTCGTGAACGTTTCGTGTCGTTCGCAACTAAACCCAGCCGAGGCGACCCCCCACAGTTTCGGAAGATGGGCTAGTCTCAATGAGAATCAGCGACTACTCGGTATGATTTCGTGTGGTAAGTACCCGAGACCAGCACTGATTGGTCTCGAATACCGAGCGTGCACCAACAATTGCGCGGAAATCGGCGATGATGGACAGCGTTGCCACTCAACCATAGTGAGCGTTCGAGTGTCCAGGCGCTCAGTCGGGTGGAATCAGCGCCGAGGCGACGAGCTCGACACACTCGCCGGCAGTCAGAACCGGTGCATAGTCCATCTCGCTATCGACACCCTCTTTCAGTAGGAAGTCGGTGAGCCGCCAAATGTTGTACATTAACACCGCGAACACGAAGTAGAACAGTCTCACTCTGTAGTCTTTCGAGGAGGTCTTCGCGAGGAAGTCTCTCTTGGTGCTCTTGTACTCGTTCTCAATCTGCTAGCGGTGACTATATCGCTGGCAGGTCGACAGGATGGCTGATCCACATCACTGCAGCAGTCGTAAGTATTCGTGCGAAGGAGACGGTCTGATTATGAAAACAAGATCAAAAAGCGAAAATATTTATAAATTTTGTGTAACGGCCGAATTCATTTTGGTTGTCTTCAGCCGGTACGTCGTTAGTGACAAAATAGGTGTTCTCTCGCTCCGGATCTTTTTCGGGCATCATAGTTCTGGTTCTGTTCGTAGATAGAGATGATAAAAAACTAACCACACCTCAGCAGAGATATGTAAACAACTAGTAACACAATTATTAAGTGGCTCCCAATTAACCTTCACATATGTCACGACAAAACGTGACCGCGGACGGCATCGACCTCGAGATCTCGGAGTTCGGCCACAGTGGTCCCACCCCGCCGGCTATGAATTCCAGTTGTGGCGGCCCCGGCTGCGGCGGCCCCTCGTGTAACTCCGACTTCGCCCCCAACAGTAACTCCGAGTGCAACGCCCAAGCCAATTCCAGTTGTGGCGGCCCCGGCTGCGGCGGCCCCTCGTGTAACTCCGACAGCAACTGAACGGTTCGATCCACGGGCGGGCTTGGTCACATCTCGGAAGCATCCGAGGTGGAAGGGTATAGGGCGGTCGGCAGCAACTCCAACTAGTATTCTTGATATCCAATCCACTCGCGGGGATCGAGTCGATTTACAATCAGACGAAAAGATACGTCTACCGGAGCAAACTATGCCGAGAAGCACGAATCCGGTATCGATTAGCGAACAGGGAACTGGAACGGTGGGGCGAGTTCGATGTCCCCCTGCTTGAGCGTCAGAACTACTGGCGTAAGGGTTTTCTCACCCGATCGTCGGTGATTTACCCGCTTGATTCGTGGGACGACCGAACGTTTGTTACGGATATCGAGCGGGAACGGTCGAACCAGATAAATACATGGCACGGGATTGCCACCAGGAACAAATTATTGTTTGCCCGACAGCTTCGATCGGTCCCGAACGTCGATCACCCTACCGTGTTTGCCATCGTTGAGGCGGAGACCGTCGTGCCGGAACAATGGGGGAGTTCGACGACCGTCAGTATCTTTGACATCCTAAAACAGAAGGGGGCGGTCGTACTCAAACCGATTTACGGTTATCGCGGCCAGGGCATCTACGTGATTCAGCGACCCAATCCCGGCACATATCTCCTCAACGGAGAGAAGACGACGGAGAACGACCTGCGATCGTTGATCGCCTCGCTCTCCAGATACCTCGTCACCGAGTACGTCGACCAAGCGGCGTACCTCCACGCCATCTATCCGGAGGCCACGAACACGCTTCGGCTGGTGACGATTCGGCCGTCGACAGCCGAGTCCCCACGGATCATTGCGGCCGTCCAGCGAATTGGAACGGATACGACCTCGCCCACCGATAACTGGTCGAATAATGGGCTCGCGGCGCAGATCGACCGCAACGCTGGCGAACTGATGGCGGCAGTTGGCCTCAGGGACGGTGAACGGGTAGCGTTCGGCGAACACCCCGATACGAACGCACGAATTAAAGGGCGGCGGATTCCGTGCTGGGAATCGATCCGTGAGCGGACTGTTGAGGCAGCGTCGGCGTTTCCGGAACTCCCGTATCTCGCTTGGGACGTTGTCCCTCAAGACGAGGGGCCGCCAGCCGTCATCGAAGCGAACGCGTTCCCGGATGTGGATATACTGCAGCTCCGCGAACCACTCTTGAAGGATGAGACGACCAATGCGTTTTTCGAAGATCACGGCGTCATCTGATTCGTAGCACCGAAAAACGGGGCGTGGAGGGAAGAGAGCAACAAATATTTCCATCGACGTACACGTTCCAACAGAACCCCAAACACTATGCTGGCTGCTTTCGCGGATTTCGATCCCAGTCCGCTCCCGGCGCTGGATCTTGTGATTGCGATCCTCCTCGGCCTGTACACGCTTCTGGCGGTACTGCAGTCGGTGAAGCCAAAGCTGTTGTTCGCGCACGTCGGCCATGTCGCTCGATTTATACCGCAGTACAATTTTTTTGCCCCGGAAGCCCGTATCTTGGGGTTTAGATTTGCATATCGAGACAGATTAACTGATGGGACTCACACCGAATGGACGTACGTTGACGATATTGCGTTCCAGTTCCGGCCGTATACGTTCCTCTGGAACCCCAGACGAACGACGCAAAAAGCACTGGATGTCGTTGTTTTTTGGCTACTTTCGTTCGTAAACTTTCATCACGATATGGGAGAGGGGATGCGAGATCTGACCGCAATCGACGGCGAGATACCCCACTTCTCACATAAGATGCTGATCGAGTTCACGAAATCACAACCCCACCACCCGGACGCCGAATTGACGCAGTTCATCGTCAAGCAGTCTGTACGGTCACAGGAGGAAGACCGCCAAATGCTGCTCTCCAGGTGGTACGAGCTACGAGACGACGGTGGCGAAGATGATTGACGATGGGACGGTACTACGCGTACTCCAGGCTGGGGTAGCCTTGTACTGCATTGTGACCGGCTTGCAGGCGATTGTCGAGTTCGACCGCTATACCAACGGCGGCGTGCTCAGTTCCAGTATCGCCACGTTACAGTTCGAGAAGGAGTGGCAGGCACGGCTGTTTAGGCTCTTCCTCGGCGATAGGCGATTCAAATACGTACTTTACATACACGTCTTCGCCGGAGGGCTGCTTGAGATACAGGCGATTGTGAACGACCTTTCGCCGTGGAGTCCGCTGGTCCTCCTCTTAACGACCATTCTCTTTGGAATCCGACACCATGCGGGACTGAACGGAACATACCATGTCAGTCTGGTTGTCCTTCTAGGGATACTCTGGGCGTCAATCACCACGTCGGCGCTCGCAATCACGTTGGCAATCGGCTTCGTCACTGTGCAAGTGGTGCTGTCATACACGGTGGCCGGATGGCTGAAACTCACTGTTGCAGATTGGCGAAACGGAACGATGCTGAGTGACATCGCTGACGCAGAAATATGGGTCGCAGACGGCGCCTCGAGAGCACTTGCCCGATTCCCTGCAGTGACGAAGCCACTCAGCCGGGGTATTATCGCCTTCGAGTGTCTGTTCCCGATCGCGCTTGTTGCTCCGAGAGAAATCACAATCGGGCTGCTTGTCGTCGGATTGGGTTTTCACGCAATCAACGCACTTAGCATGGGGTTCAACACGTTTATTATCATTTACCCAGCGACCTACCCGTCGATCTACTACACCAATCGCCTGCTCCATGCGGCTGTTGAGGTCCCATACCCACTGTGACCGTGTCGGCCTGCCTGTCGCCATCGGCCGACCCTGCGTTTGAAAAAACGTCGCGCTTCGCAAATGCGCGAGCAGGGCGATGTCGAACGAGTACTTAAGCCGAACGTATCACTTCGAAGCGTCGACTACAGGTGCTTCGCCATTCGGAACAGTACCTCATCGTTACCTGTGGCCGTCATAAGCTGCATACTCTCTGGCACAGGGTGTGCCGCCCCAACCGGAATCGCGAGCGCCGGCGCGTCAACGACGTTCGCCGGGAAGGTGTACCGGAGTAATTGCGAGACGGCAGCAGAGGCGACTGGCCGTCGGGGGACCGGACACCCGATTGTTGGCAGACAAATACCGTCCACGGTCTCCAAGAGCCTCTGGAAATGTTGCTGGAACTCCCCGAGCATTTCGTCGGCTGCCGCGTACGCCCGCCCGCCCGTCGCGGCGTTCACGCCCGTCGTGACGAGGAACACGTCCTGCAACACCTGCGATCGATAGCCCGTAGCACGCGCCTCGGCGAGGCTGTCGACGACGGAGTCCCGGATCGCTGCACGCGGGATCGTCTCGAATCGGCCGGCGAGAACCTGCAGGAGATCTACGGCGACGATAGTCGCGTAGGCCGTTAAGAGTCGCTCCAGCGTTGTGTGTTCCGGAACCAGATTGATCGTGCGAATCCTCCAGTCGGGCGCTTCTGGTGTGTGCCGTAGCACTTCCGCGACGGACTGTCGGTGTGCCTCCGGGACCCCGATCTCGAACGGGGGCGACGGCGGAGCCTCCAAATCGGGGAGAACGTATCCGGTTCGATCCAGAAGACGCTTGATTGCGTCGGGGGTGGGTGCTTGAATGCCAACGGTGTCGAAAGACGGAGCGAGCGGGAAGACCCCGTCGGTAGGCAGGACATCCGACGTCGGTCTGTAGCCCGCGATGCCGCAACACGCTGCCGGGATTCGGGTGCTGCCGCCGGTATCCGTCGTAATCGCACCGTCCACCGTCCCCGCCGCGACGGCGGCTGCACACCCGCTCGACGAACCGCCGGGAACAAGATTTGGTGAACGAGGGTTCCGGACGGCCCCCAGTTCACTTTTTGTACCGGTAACGCCGTACGCGAACGCGTCCATGTTGGCTGTTCCGGAGAGCGTTAGATCGGGCGCCGCTCGTATCGCGCCGACGACAGCCGCGTCGGTCTCCGATTGATGACAGAACGACTGGCTCCCGGCCGTCATCTTCGTCCCGTTGACCGCGATACAATCTTTCACGATCAGGTTCAGGTCGCCCGTTTCCGCGTCAGTAGTCGCCGTCCCGAAATCGTCGATTATGGCGCCGTTCTCGGAGAGTTCGACATCCGTCGGGCACCCCGTCTCCGCATCCGGCTCTCCTTTGAGATTTAGCTGAACCCGCACGTCGTGCATCGCCGATCGGAGCTCCGTTACTGCGACACAGTCGAGTGCAAGGTGTTCAGCGATTGTCTCCGCCCGCTCTTTCGGGAAATCAGAGTGCATATTTGTCGGATTGCGGTGGATTCGGTGCTCCAGTCTGCCCCGCTACGTGTCCCCATACGGCCACTGACCGCGAGCTTTCAGTTCAGTTTTATAGTGCTCGTCGAGCAGGTCGCGGATCTCCGTTCGGGACTTCCGGTTGAGAGGGGCAGTGTGGTTCGCCAATCGAACAAGCACGTCCGCGACCTGAATCGCAATCGAACGGAGGTTACGGATGTCAATCTTGTCCGTCGTGTCGGCCGCCGTATGTTCCCACCCGCGTCCCGTGCGATCGGACGCCGCGCCGACCATCACCCCCGGAACTCCCTCTTTCACGACCGCCCACTGGTCTCCGTGCGGGATGATTGACGAGTCCGTCGAAAGCGGTGTATAGAGAGCTTTCGCTGTCTGCTCGAATGGGGACTTGAGCGCCGTAAATGAATTAAGGCTGACGTGAAGCGTCTCCGACCCGGTCGTGCCGTCGAGATTGACGAGACAGGTTATCTCAGACAGGTCCCGCTCGGCCGCCCACGCCGTCGAACCATACAGTCCAACCTCTTCGGCGCCGAATCCGACGAAGCGAAGCTGTGTATCTAACGAGTCCTGAATCTGTGAGAGGAGCCGGGCGAGCTCTACCAGGAGCGCACACCCTGCGGCGTTGTCTGCCGCTCCCTCGCCGAGGGGGTGCGAATCGAGGTGTGCCGTCACGACGACGGCCCCCTGTGTCTCCGGTCCGACGACCGCCTCGATGTTCCGCGAGGTCGCCGGTTCCGTTTCGCAGTCCGTCCGTAATCGTACCTGCGGCCGGTCGCCGTAATATCGACGAAGGCGGATTCCGAGTTCGGCAGATACCCCGGCCCCCGGAATGGGCGCCGGGCGGTTCTCGTAGCCGATGTCGCCGGCCGGCGGGAGCCGCCCCTCAACGCAGTTTCTGAAAAGAAATCCGTCCGCTCCGCAGTCCACGGCGGCGGCGTACTTTTCCATCCGGTGAACCCACCGGTCGCACGACTGTGGATTTTCGCTGCTGGCCATCACGATCGTTCCGTCCAGATCGAACGCGCGATACTCGTCAGGATGTGCGTTTCCGACACACACCAGTTCCGTGGTTACGTCTCCGGTCGGCGATCCCGACAAGGCTCGTATGTCCAGTTCCGGGGTTGAGGTCCGCACATCTCGGTCGGCAGCGGAGGGAACAGTCAGCGATGCTTCGTTTTCAGACCACTTCGGGACCGAGAACTGGGAGGTCGTGACACGCTCGGCGTAACGTGAGAAGTGATCTTTGAGTACCGATGCCGCGGTGGCTTCCCCCTCGTGGCCGGCCACGCGGCCGTCGATCGACGCGAACTCGATCAGCGTCTTCCAGAGCTGACGGCTCCGATATGCCTGTCCAACAATCCGGTCTGGTAGTTCTACCATGAGTGTCGTTGCGTTTGGGTGGTGGCTTTCGTTACTCCGCGTGGTGTGAGAGGATTTGTACGGTTCGACCCGTATCGATGACTTCCGTGGCCGTGCTGTACCGTTCGACGTTGTCGCGGACGGTCTCAATCCAGTAGTGATCCCCCCGGAATCCGGCAGTAACAAGGATCATGTCCGCGGCAGCACTTAGCGTCCGATACTGCTCATCAATGAACTCGGGTAGGAGGTGGAAATACGGATCGACGAGTGCTAGGTCGTAGTGTCGATCCGGCGTGAAGTCGAACGCGTCGCCTTCCTCGAACCGAACTTGATCGCGGCACTCTCGGAGGTTCTCTCTCGCGCTCGCGAGGTCGAGATCTAGGCACGTTACCGCCGACGCACCCCGTTGCAGCGATACTTTCGCGAACGCCCCCGACCCACAGAAGAGATCAAGCACGGCGTCGATGTCGTGCTCATCGAACAGGCGCTCGATCGTTTCGATCGGCGCCGGTTGCGGTCCTGCGACGAGCGTCCCACCCCCGAGAACGAGCGAATCGAGACCGTACTCGTTCATTTTATCGACCAGTCGGCTGTCCTCCCTGACGAGGTTTTCCCGGATGGCAGTTTCCAGAGGGATTTCTCGATCGAACTGCTCGCAGTGATCGGCCGCCGGCACCGCGTTCACGTCGACGTAATACCGGAAGTCGAGCGCAAATTCGTCCTGCAGGTGTTTCGCCAACCACCCACCGTAGAGGTTGTTGTAGAATCCCTTGTAATCCCCTTGCTCAAATGGCGTCGCTTGGCCCAGCAACTGCGCGCGATTGTTTGTCGTCACGTTCAATAGAAACAACACATCGATATCCGTCGGGAACGTCGACCGGCGTTCGACTGCCTCGAAGGAATCGATCTCGTATTGGAACTCGGGGTCAAGGATCATACCGTCGACGAGCGATCGGAATTCCGCGACAAGCTCGGCTTCGATGCGCTCTAGGGTGGATTCGCTGACGAAGTCCGTCATACTGACCGCCCTCCGAGTAACCCGGTGTAGAGCGTCGTCTCCGGCTCGTTTTGCAGCCTAAGGTAGGAATCTGCCCGGTCTTCGATGAAACCACCGTACGGACGACAGGCGAGTCCACGCGCCTCCGCCAACAGGCAGACGTTCTGCATCAGGTGACCTGCTTCGACGTTCGCGTAACGATACCCCCGCTCGCCGTACTTTCGTGTCGTCCGTTCCATGCGGGCCGTGACGAACACCACTACCGAGACGTTCTCTCGGATGTCCCTATAGAAGAAATCCAGGTCAGTGACCGCACTGTCTGTCCGGAGTTGCGCGAGGCAATTTTCCTTCACGTCGTAATGGTACACGCCCTCGGCCAGATCATCGCCGGCGAGAACGGTCACGTACACCTCCAGCGGGTATCGCGCTCCTCCCGATGGGTACGCCCGATAGTGATCGTCGTCTGTTTCGCCGTACTGTGTGATGCCCGCCGCCTCGCCGATACACGCTGACAGGTCCTCGATAGACACGGGACGTTGCTCTACGGCGCCTAGCTTCGGGGACCTACGCTCCGAGATCGCAGCTCGGAGGGGTTCATCAAGGTCGACGTCGGAAGACAGCGGAATCGTGGTTCCGGCGTCGTACTGCTTGTAGTCGATTTCGCTCCAATTTTCTAGCGTGCCGCCGGCCTTCCTGACCTCACCCAGCTCGAAGTTTTTACTGCTCTCGTGGAAGATCCAGCGGAGCCGCCGGCCGTCAAGTGATTTTCGTGACGTCATAGGAACGGGTGTGGCGTATCGTTGAGTTCTGCTTCGTCGTTCGGTGCGTCCAGAAGTCCGACATCTACCGGGACCGTATACAGGCGATCCCCCCCGAGATACCGATAGTCGCGTATTAAATAGAGAGGGTGAAGAGCAGGAATGACGGCTTTCACGGCAACGAAACCCTGGTCGGCGATATCATCTGTCGTCGCGTCCACGACGAAACACCGGAAGTCGTTGTCCGAGAGCCATTGCAAAACCGCGTTCAGGACATCGTTAGGGCGCTCCTCGTCGCTCGGTATCGGCTGCGGCTCACGGTCGGGGTCCAACCAGAAGCTCAGGTCGTCCTCGGGGTCCCTCCCAGTCCAGTAGTGCGCGCGCTCGTTGAGCGAGATGATGTCGCCCGGCTCCTGAACGGCGTCGCTATCGCTGGTTTCCCACTTGCTAATCTGCAGGAGTTCGCGCATCGCGTCTCTAGCCGCCTCAAGCTGGGTCGCCGCCGCCCCGAGTCCGAGATCGATCATGCGGTTTTTCCGGTCGGTATAGCCGACAGCGAGGCAGGTGTATAGCGGTTGATCCAGGGTGAGGTCCAGAAGGGTCACGTCGAGGCCCTTCTGTCGGCAGACGCTGTGATACGTCGCCAGTCGCTCGTCATCAACGCTCGTCGGATCCAGAACCGGAGCGGGGAGCTCATTCAAAAAGTGGATGACGAAACTCTCACGCTCGATCACCTCGCCGATACCACCCAGCACTGCTTTCCGCGGTGAGGTGTGTGCGGCCGACCCGTTGGATGTCGGATTTCTTATCTGGGGGGACTCAGGGAATGGGAGATACACAGTCTGGGCGGGAATCAGCGTCCGTTGGCCGGATACCAGTTCGGTAGCTGCAGTCCAGTAGTACTCGGCCTCCCGAATCTGCTCGCGCGTGAGATCCCTCGCTTCGAGCTGCCGGTCGCTAAACTTGTTGAAACAGAGGGGATCGGCTGCTTCCAAGGACACATCAACAGCTTCGCCGTGTGCGAAATCTTCCAGATCAGTAAGCGTGAAACAGTACCGCTCGATTGCTTCGGCGAGCGCTTTGATCTGCGCTTTACCTTCGTCGAGCCCCGACCCAGTCGTATTTTGCGGATCGCTTCGACCCGTGTCGCTGAACACTGTGGTGTCTTGAACCCGTGTGACGTACTGATATACGTTGGAGTATTCGTGGTAAAAATCGTGGCCAGCAGCGTACTCCACAATCGGACCGACATGCTCGTCAACGAGGTCTTCGGCCAGCTGTAGGGCTATCTCGATGGGTAAGGCCTCGTCCGCTACCAACTCGTTTTTTGACGGGGTCGCTAATTCGTCCCGCATGAGTCACACCCTGGAAGCTTCAACACGTCCGATCTGTTCAATTCACACGACTCTATGTCGTACTCGATGTACGAGCCCTCCGAGACAGCGGTCCTCCCTTCAAGAAGCGCAAAAAGCGTCTCACGAAGGAGAAGACTCTCTAGGTGCTGATACGCCAAGAGCGGCGCATTAACAGATTCATGGGGCATCTTCCGGTCAGCCAATGCTCGCCGCACCTCGGTTGGGGCATCGGAACTCGCTAACCATCTGGTGTAGAAACAGTGGTAGCACGGCGTGCTAGTTGGACGTGTCAACGGTCCGATCCGCAGCGTCGTCCCGCAGATTCTTCCTGGCAAGAACTGGTAGTCGTTCGCCATCGCGTCGGCAAGAAGATATTCTTGCCAGTCCGGCCGCTCGTTACTTGCGACCGAGAGAAGTAGATTGAGATTATCTCCTATATCTTCCCGCGTCGTGTAGTGTTCAACTGTAACGTACTGTTCCAGCTGCTCCAGCACCGAATTAGGGTATTCAATGTGTTCAGACGAGATGATTCCGACAGTCTGCTCTTGAAGTCGTTCTCGGGATCGTGCCGGATCCGAAGCGAGCCAATCCAAAATGTCGCTCTGAAACTGGTCTTCGTCGGGGAAGATGATCCGTTCCTCTTCCAAATACGAAAGCAGTTCTTTCGCTACCGTTTCGCTCAACTCTGTCTCGGAGAGGATCTCGTCAATGGTTCCGCCCCCCCGGAGAATCATCAGAACCTCCTCTACCACCGGAACAGTCCCGCCGGTCACGTCCTTCTCTGCCGTTGGTGTAGTGACTACGGCTCGTGTGTCAGTAATACGAGTGAAATCGGCGTATTCCGGGAACAAGTACTTCTGAACTCTATTTTGATTAATAATGATCACGCCTATTGGCTGGCATTACGCTATAAACATACTCAGAGGTAATCAAGTTTAATGCCGTGATTTAAAAGTCCTAACGAGGGAATTCTTCGAGAGACTGGTGAAATCGAGGGTATTAGCACATCTGTCCGGACTGAAACGAACCTTGGACAGAGGCAGGATTGCCACGCTTCGTAAACGAGGCTGCATGGCTTTATCTTACCTTTAAATAGCGGATTATCCGATCCGGTGATTATATCGAGGTAATCGACCATTCATATTATTGAATCGTCGCTGTTCTCGTCTTTCACGCTCCCGTGCTCGTCTCGTTGAGTTGGTTATTTCGCACCGATACACGCACCAAGTCTTATCGCTACGCCAGTGATTACGCAACCTGCTACTGACCCGTCCGCTTCCGATATATACAACCGCATAGCCGCTGACGGTTGGTGCAGGCCAACCCAATTCGTAGACGCCAATCTGATCTGGTCCGGAAGTCCCCGGTGGGTTGTAGCGAGTAAACGGGAAATTGAGTGGCATTCGAAGAATTATTCAGCGTGTCGTTCAGCTTGGGTTAGCCGAAGTGAATCCTATACCGATCTGTGTCCCCACTCCACTGAGGTGCATCCCAACTCTCGCCAGAGTTTCTTATGTATCCCAGTTCTCGTAATCCCGTCGTATCACCGAGAAAATCCGATGTAGCTGGATCAGCGATTACCCATCTGCATCCTTGTTCGTTGGAACCCACCGAGGCCGTGTTAATCCCACCCAGGAACCGGCGATCGGTGTAATAATCGACGATATCGTCGTGGATTTCGTCGTGGGACGCGGGTATCAGCACCTCTGTAAACATATGGCCGCGATCTCGGAGGGAAACCGAAACCATCCGGCACTCGAATCCCACTCGAATCAGTAACGAGCAGAACAAACAAGTCGTGTCCACGCAGTTGCCTTCATTACCGAGGCATTCTATAGGCGGATGTCGAAAATTTGCATATTCCGCGTAATCGACCTTCGTCCGGACTAATCGATGGAGGTCGCATGCGATCTTAACACCGCCGACCCCCGCGCCATCAACGTGGCTTCGAGCTTTCTTTACGACCTTCCCAAACGGACCGGGATTAAGATTCTCCGCAACATCTACAATGACATCATCTGGTGGTTTGTTCTTTAGCTGGGGCAAGGTGTCTCACCACTTTGAAGGATTGACACTGGGATCTACCTGTTGTACCCCACACTCCAGGTGTTTCTGAGTGATGTAGGCATCTTCTTTCAGGGCCTTCCGAGCTGCCTCAACTGTTACCTCCTCTAGGTCGGCACAGCTATAATCCTGAGTCAGTCGAGCGATCTCCCGGAGGTCCACGCTACTACTAGCAACTGGCCGATCCTCCAGATGAATCTGGAGGACTTCCTGCCGACAAGCCTTGCCCGGGAGACCGATGGTGAAATCCTGTCCGAATCGACCAGGGCGATCGACTGCGTCGTCCATATCTCCCTGAAAGTTGGTCGTCCCGACGATGAGAACATCTTCTTCCTTCAGTGACGGCATGTCGCGGAGGAACTGGCTCACTAATTGTCGCATACCCGCAGACAGATCATTACTCCCGCGCTGCTGGATGAGAGCGTCAACCTCGTCGATAATGATGAGACAAGGCTGGTGTTCCTTCGCCTGTTCGAACAGCCTCTTGACGTTCTTCTCGGATTCGCCAGCCAAACTATCCCGGATCTCAGCCAGGGAAATATCCAGATATTTCCGATCGAGTTCACCAGCCAACGCCTTCGCCATGTGACTCTTGCCCGTGCCTGGTGGACCTGCAAAGAGAACACCATTGGGAACCGGAACACCGTACTTTCGGTGTTGTTCCTTGCTCTCGACGGGTCCAATCGCTAGTTCCCAGAGACGCGACTTCAGTTCGTCGCGTCCCCCCACATCCGAGAAATCGATTTCGGGGTCTCTCCAGTCGAATTCTTCGGTCTCGTCTTCCTGACCTCCCTCTTGTCCTTCTCGTTCATGCTCGACTTCCGGAGTGATACTCGAGCTGTCGACCACACGCTTCTGATCAGCAGCTTTCCGCCAGTTTGCAGCCTTGGAGCGGTGTTTCTCTTCCAGCGGAGGGAAAGACTCCTTATCCGCGAGTGCTCGGAAGCAGCGTTCCAACTCTTTGAAACACTTTGCCAACATCTCCTGATTTGGGTCCGACTCATTCGAGAGTCGGCTGGCCTCTGCTTTCAGCTCCTGGATCCGGTGCTTCAACTCTTGCTTCGACAGGTCGCTCGCGGACTGCTTTTTAAGCCTATCGAACATAGATTACCACTCTAGCTCGACCTGGTCTTCCTCTTCCTGATCAGATGCAAGATCCTGCCCCCCGAGTTCTTCCTCGAGGAAGCCGTCGACGTCCTCGTTGAGACCGACCTCCTCGGCAGAGACTCCTTCTTCTTCCATCTGACGGAGTGCATCCTCCTCTCGTCGAACCTTGTCATCGAGACTGTGCTTGTTCAGCTCCCGCTCTATCGCCTTGTCGGCCTCTTCACGCTCGACGCTGTCCATCTCGGACGTGTTTCCGATGAGTTGCTCATTGACAGCCTCGGCCGTCTCGTCGAGGTCGACCTTCGTGTTCTCATCTGCGGAGACGGCTTTAGTTTCGTAGGCCGTGAGTTCGTCCAGCTTCTGTTCGAATTTCTCGAGATGAGCAACGAACAGTTTGACGTGTTTGAACGCCTGCTTCCGCATCTTCCGCGCCTTGGCGAGGTACCGTTTGCGCGTCAGATTCGAAGCACTCCGGGCCTGTTCGAGGTAGTCGTTCCGGAGGTCGTTGAAGTGCTCGAACCTATCCTCAGCCTCCTTCATCTTCTGCTCATGTTGCGTGAGGTCGTCTTCGTAGTCTTGGATCGTGTATTGCGTTCCGAAGACGCGTTCTCCCTCACGTTCAGCCACTGCTTTCATCTCGTTCAGCGTCTGTGCGCCGAAGACTTTCTTCAACCAGTCGCGGACGGGTTCTCGGAGACTGACCATGATTATGAGGTATCGCTGTTTTCGATGCCTTGTTCGTTAAGTTGGGCCCGGCGATCGTGGGAGATGTCTGGCTTGGTCATGACTACGGTCGACAGGATACCGACCAAAGCTCCGATGACCGCAACCACGACCAGCAAATCTTGTTCTTCTGCGGTCACCGTGAGCAGTGCTTCGCCGAGTTTCCACTCGGCAAAGACAGTTGCCCCGGCCAGACCCAGGCTGAAGAGCCAACCGGACATCCAGTTTCGTTCAAGCGCCTTGTACACCGCCAACGTGCCCAGCACTCCGAGGAGCACGTGACCTACGAACACGAGTGCGAGTAGTGCATCGTTCATCGCTCACCCCCAAATAGAGAGAGCAAATTTAAAAATGTTTTGCTCAATTTAGGAATGTTCTATCTTGTATCATAGATGTATCAGTGGAGAGGGAGTGTTACACAAATTTGTAAAGCATTAATGTGGGCGAGGGCCAAGGGTATGGTAATGTCTGGCCCACTCGTTGAGGAAAAATCACTCCCGACTGCTACCGAGGTGATTAGATCAATCACCCCCCCCGTTTTGGCAACTCTCATAGTCATTCAGGGGCCCGACCGAAAAACGCAGGAAGAGATTGCCAACGAAGTTGGATGCGCTCGGTCGACGGTTTCAAAATATTTTCGCACTCTCGAGAACCTACCTCTCCCTGTAATCAATAAACAGGGGCATAGCGTAGTGGTCACCGAACACGGTGAAGGCTTGATTGAAATCTATCAGTCGATATTATCTGAATTCGATATCGACCTCGAATCGGTTGATTGGGCAGCTGATGAGATCTCCCTTGTTGAGAATGCACTCTCCCCTCTCTATAGGTTCCGAAGTGAAACACCGTTTCTCGTCCTAGCTGGATTAGTTGACCTATCGACTGAAGCGCAACATGAGATATGGATTGACGATTTGATCATTCGGATGGAAAACATCGATAGAGAGACGATCAACTCCGTATCTAAGCAACACTTCGAGCAGATTCTAGATAATCTTGAGCAGCACGGGACGATTCGTAGAGACGGTGAAGAAATTGAACTCACAAAAAAAGGTCGACATCAAGGAAACCTCCTGAGGAAGGTAATCTTTGACACCTCTATCGAACGTGACACCGTCAAAACGCAAAAGTCTCAAACCAATAGTAGTGTATCGGCTTCAGATCAGTCACAAACCATTTCTCCTCAAGATGGCCTAAAGGCTGGTACTGAACCTGAATTGATAGCCGAACCAGATGCTGCGAATGCATTCCGAGGGGGGAACCTCCAAGGTATCGTCGGTACCGCTGAAATCGGGCCTGTAGTTTGTGTCGATTCAGGCGATGGGCTCCGGACAGTCGGGTCAATACGTGGACGGGATACAGAGGCTCTCGCAGAAAACCTCCGAGCTATTGCATCCGAACTTGAGGAAATGGAAGACGCAAGCGGTCACCCGCTGTCTGCTGGGATATATAGATGTCTTGTTCGTGATGACAAGGTCTTCCCGCTCGGAGATGACTGGCAATCTCTTGAAACTGCCAGCTTCGCAGAATGGCATATGATTAATAAAGCCTTCCGTCGGATAGATCAACATGACCCGTGAGTAATATCTTTCAGGTCAAACTCGGACCGACATTTGGGGAAGATGTCGCACGGATTCGAGGTAGGAGCTGTGCTCTTCCGACACAAGGGGAGTATACCCCGATATTTGAATTTACGATTCCTCTTGAACTCCACACGTCTCCAGTTCAGTTTGATCAGAATGACATCCCCTATGTTCGGTTTACTGCGAATCCTGAAGATTATCACATTAACAATAGCACCGTCGCACCAGATACGGTAATATCGGACAGGCTACTCCAAGGTGGAACAATCGCAACGAGTGTAGACTCGCTCTCCCGGTCGTTTGTTCATCAGCCGGCGAGCGAAACCGCTCTATTACGAACTTTAGAACAGGAACCAACTGTTTCTGCTTCGGTTCTGGAGGAAATTCGCAGGCAACTGGTGACTCCCTTGTTGTCAGATGATCTCTCGCAAACGCAGGCGAGGTCCGCCAGAGAATTACTTTCACAGAACATCCGAACCCACGAAGCCCAGCACCTCAGAGACTTGATCGACCCGAGAACAGCAATGTGGAAAGAAACCGAGTTGCTATGGCAATTTCAGTTGATTGCCGCATCTTCACATGCCCTCAATAATGAGTCAATCGTGAAGCGTATCGCTGTCCTCTACGCGATTCCCCGACAGTTTCTAACGGAACTCTCAGCACTTGTTACTGAGGAACTTGAAACAGAGGACCCAGAAGTTGAATCCGTCATTACGAAGAGAGTCTCCGAGCAACGTGGGCCCGAACAACGATTGTTAGATTATTTTAACCAGTATAACCTCTCCAGTGGACAGCTAACATCGATTCTCGATTGCGATGCTGCCGAACAGTACGGTGACATCTGGATATTGTACGTGCTCAAACAGCTGAATCAGGGTCGTCTTATCGATAACATCACCTCAAAGTCGTTCCTTGAAGAGATGGACATTCAGAGCCCGGCTCAATACATGGGGATAAAGAATATGCCAGATAGTGAGTTATCCGCTCTACGTGATGATTTCATAGATTTGGTCTTCGCGCACCTCTATGGACCAGCATTCGAGGTAATCTCATTTGATACAAGTAATACAGGTGAATTCGAGATCCGACGCCAGTGGTTCAATACAAACCCAACTGTAGATGGGGACGGACACCTATTAGCTGTTCGACGAGCGCTCTTTCTCCGGACATTCATGAGTGAATTCCGATCCCTAACAGAACTCACAGCGCTTCGGACAGAGGTCAAGAAAAAGATCTCTCGAACACTATCTGGGAATACCGTCTCGCTGTCCCCCCCACTATTCGAGATTGATCCCGAGCGAGTAGCAGACAATTTGAGAAAGAGCCTGAGAAACACAGGGGAGGAATTAATTGACACGCCGGAGCGAAAACATCTAGCTCAGTGGCTTAACGATCTGAACTACGTCCCTTCTGCCCACTCCTGAATAATTGGGATTACTGGTTCTATACTCTCTCCTTCTACAATCTGATCTGCCATATCACGGGTGGTTTCATCGGAAGGATTCAGGCCGATCTGCAAGCCACGAAGGTTTCGCTGGAAGTCATCGGAAGAGTTCCCAATCGCAATCGTCTGTTCGAGAGGAATTGAGTGGTTGCTCGCGATCTGTTCAAATATATCTTGTTTCGTGTACGGGGTGACAGTCATATCAACATCACCTGATATTCGCCCACCATCTAAATTCAACTTGTTAGCGGTGAGAAAGTCCAGTTCGTGACCATCCATAATCTCCGAGATGAGCTGCTGAACCCCACCACTAACGATTCCAACAATATACCCTTCTGACCTCAGGAGTTGAATCATCGTGTCAATACCAGAAATTCGATCCACGTTCTCGGCAGCATCAGTAAGAGCATTTGCAGGATTACCTCCCCATAACCCGGCATCAAGATGCCCCCACTGCGAAAATGAGATTTCTCCATTAGAGAATTTATCATAGTGTTCGTTTGCATCCTCAACGACGCCAAAGTGTTGATGAAGAATTCTCCATGTGCTCCCAAAGATAAGAGCGTCATCGAAGTCAAGAAAAACAACACCCGCTGGCTGTGATGATTCCGTCTGATCGGCTGCAATCGTGGAACTAGTCATTTGAATAGATCTGATTTGGATTTTCGCTTGTACTTCTCTACCGTTTTCTCATTCGGATGGGTGAGCATCATATGATCTCTAATCATTCAACGATCTGCCTCCGGATCTTCGTGCCAGTCTTTGTTCTCTGACCAGGTTTCCCCTTGGCGTTCCTTCCGATAGGATTCCAACGTAGCCTGATCAAGGTTCGGGGGGTTAAGACGTCGTTTGAGTTCCGTCGCTTTACGATAGACATCCTCCTGCTCATATCGATGTGCTGGGTCGTTCATGAGCGAAAGGGCAACGAAGACAGCAGCTTCATCATATCCACCCTCTTGTGTGAGCGACCGAATCTGATTTGATGCTGTAGAGAGCTGCACGGCGTGCTCTAATGACGCCGTAAGTGATGAAACCGAAAACCCACTGGTCGAGACTCCACTTCCTCGTTGCTCAGCAGTATACTCAGCACTATATTGGAGTTTATTGATTGAAGTCGGTACCTCAGCTTTCGAGCGGAGTTCCTTCACAAGATTCGCTGCCTGCTGTTGGAGATCAGCAAGCTCCCGATCCTGAAACTGGTACTTGATTGAGTCCATTTCAAGGAGATCATCATAACTCGGAACAGCAAGAGAAGGACCCAGTACGAACCAATCATCTTCGTTGACCTCCGCAATCTCGCTTGCGAGTTCGCTAGTTAGATTCAACGTCTCCCTCGTCTCCGTCAGTTCAGATGGCATCAGACCGTAGATTCGATTCCCAGCATGAAGTCGATCAAGATGCTTAGCACTGGCTCCCGCTTCCGAAACGGGAAGGTCGAAATCCGATAGCCCAGAAGGCGTCATGCCGTTGAGCTGGCTTGTGATGAGATGTTCACCACCAGCGATTATCCCCTTCACGTTATACTGGTTCAACTCACGGTCGGCATTCCGCCGGATGTGAAGCGCCGCGACATCCTTGTTAATCACTTTCCGTAGCCATCCATCGGTATCCCCCACCCCAGAGGCCATCTTCCGTTCTTGTTGCCGTTCGGAGCGCCTCATCGAAACGAACTCGTCGACATTTTCGCTTAACCCACTCCTGAAATCCTCTTGGTATTCCCCTCGAGCGTAGTCAGTCCACAACTCACAGGCTACGGTTGCGTAGCGCCGACTGGTATCGTTCGATAGTTTCTGGAGAAGCTTCTCATTTCGCTCGAGGTTGCGCTCGCGCAATTGAGGGGGATAGAACTGGCTGTAATCGATAAGATCGATGATCCCTCGCCGTGCGAGAGATTCATATGCCAGCGTCAGGTAGTGATATTTCGTATTCTCCTCGAAGATTGCTCGAGATCGGATTTTGTCGTAGTCGTATTTGTCAATCAACACCACCGGCTGGTTTTGGGTCTGATAAATATGAGGGATGTTTAGAACTAGAGAAGTGGTTGAGGGCCCTGGTAACGCGAGGAGCGCATCCCGCTGTGACATACTTGGCCTATAATTTGCTATGGCAAATAAAACTTTTTCACGTCCCCGTTTCAAAGTTGTACCATGCCCAAGCGGACTGGCCTCTCCCATGCAGTTGCGGCTGTTGTCGTCGTCGTTGTCGGGCCTGTCCTTTCTCGACTCATTGAATTACTTGTCACCACCAGAGATATTGAACTCGCTATAGAGTCGCTTTCCAGTATCGTAAGCTCCCATCCATTTGTTCCACTGAGTACTGATTATACCATCACGGCAGTTTACCTCGCCGTAGTCGGAACATTAGCATTTATTTGGGGGTACGCATACCATATTCGACGTCATTCGGGGATGTAACAAGTAACCACACAATGGACTATCTCATCTCGGACCTCCACCTTGATCACGACAACATCATCGACTACTGTGACCGACCCTTCAGCTCAGTTGGTGAGATGAACGAGACGCTGGTTGAACGCTGGAATGCCATCATCGACCCAAATGACGAGGTGCTGTACGGTGGCGATTTGACTATTCGTACGTCAGCTGCGGCCCTGCTGGACTGGCTCGACGAACTCAACGGCGAAATTATCTTTTTGATGGGCAACCACGATGGCACCGTACTGGAGGGTGTAGAACAGGCCCAGTTCGCTGAAGAGTTTCGCTTCAAGCACCGTGGAGTTCCATTCCACGCCACCCACGATCCCGCGGACGGCCCCTCGAACTGGAAGGGATGGCTGCTTCACGGCCACCATCATAACAATTGGCCGGATCAATTCCCGTTCGTTGATCCCGAAACGTGCCGGGTCAACTTCTCCGTTGAACTGCTGGACTACCGGCCATTGTCGACCGACCGGCTGGTTGAGTACCTAGCCTGCGGCGAGCGGTTCGCCGACCGGGCAGCAGCAGAGGAGGGGCTCGAGGACAATAACGGATTTTGATGCCGAAGCGGACACGATTCGGGTCGCTGGGGCGACCATCGAGGCGTTGGTCTTCACCGACCTTCATCTCCGTTCGACAGGCGCCCGGTTCCCTATCGATGAACTGCCCGTGACGAATCACGACCTCGTCATCTCGCTTGGGGACGTGATTGACGACAACCGTGACCACGCGCCATCGGATGCAGCGGGAGAGGCATACGAGGAGCGCGGGCGGGAGTTCTTCGACGCGCTGAACGATGAGGGCGTTCCCGTGTTGGCGGTTCCAGGAAACCACGATCCGATTAGCTGTACGCAGCGACTGAGCGACGGGCTCGCGAACATCACGCCACTCCACCGAGACAACATCACGGTCGCCGTCGACGGGACGTGGGAGTTGACTATCGCTGGGTGGGGATTCGACCAGTTCGACTTCAAACCCTCATTCCTTGCCTCAGACTACCCCGGAGTATCGGTCGGGCCAGGCCAGACTGCGGACACAGCCGCAGACGCGCTACTCCACGAGACTAGCCAGTTTATTGGAGGCTTCTTGAGTGAGTCAGAATTCGCCGGACGACTCGGCACTGCGGAGACGGACGAATCGTTCAAAGAGTCGCTGGAGTTGCTCGTAAACCGTTTAGAGACCATCCATGGGCTTCTCGAGGACCGCCGTGACTTGGGCCTCATCGCGAGCCATGTCTCCCCGTTCGGCGTCCCATTCGATATCCGGGGCCAACACTCCCACGATGGATCAGTGCATTCCGGGTCACTCGCCCTCCGGCTAGCCGTGGCCATAACCGAAGCGATTGGCTGCTTATCCGGCCACACGCACAAGCGCGGTACGACCGCAGTACGCACATTAGAGGGGCATGCCTATGCGCACAATCCCGGCGACGCAGGCATCTCGAGCGTGACAATCCATCAGGATGGCGCGGTGCAGGTGGAGGCGGTCGACGTGAGGTGGTGATAGCGTGACGACTGCTTCACAGGCTCGTGGATGCCTCCAATCTGGCCGAGGAGGCCAGCGCTGAGGTGCCAGGCACCACCTGGCAAAAAGTATTGTAGGAGGCACAGGTACCCGCTGATGAAGACCGATGACAGACAGAACGGTCACCACCGAAGCGACGGGAAGGCGAACCGAAACCCCCGATCTAGCGACGGTCGAAGCGAGAGCTATTGCAGGAGCAGACACGGCATCAGCCGCCCGAAAGTCGGCTCAAGACCTAGCCGCGACGATTCGGTCGGCACAGACCACCGTTGATCCTGATCGTGTTCAGACAACGGAGATACGAGTCAAGGAGTCTACGGAGCTATTCGAGCCCGAGACCGACAAGCGATTTCAGGGTATAGAGCGACTCCGTATCGACTGTGTCCCGGAGACGGCAGAAGCCGTGGTTGTCGACACGCTGGAGGCCGGCGGAACCGTCCAGAGTGTCGAATTCGGGTTCCACAAAGACGTTCGTGAACGGTTGCAGGACGAAGCGCTCAATGCGGCCGTCGCTCGGGCCAGAGAGAAAGCCGAGCGGCTGGCGCGTGCCGAGGAATCAACCGTCGGTCGCGTCCGAGAGATGATGATGACAGACAAACGCTCGGGGATGGACGGACTCGTCGAAGACGCACTGTGTGATCACGACGGGCCCGATCTCCAGCCGACGCCCATCACGATCTCCCAGTCTGTCGAGGTCGTCTACGAGCTTGAGGAGTGACGCGTGCCCGACTCCCGGCCAGCAGAATCCTTGCATGAAGATGGCGATGGTTGATGAGTCCCAACACCCCGAAGCCACGAGTTGATTCAGGGCTCATGGATAGATGTTTTCATCGTTCAGGCACACCTGGTTTCACGCCGATTCAGCTAACGTGCATCCGTCCAGCTATCACTGAGGGTTCAACATCACGCCACCTCCCCAAAGGTCACTCCCAAGTGTCGCTCAACTGCCGCGAGGATCTCGGCTTCCACCGCTGCGACCGAGCGCCCGGAGATTCGGACTGTTCCCGCGCCATCGTGGCCTCCGCCGAGCCCCGCTCGTTCGGCCAGCGATGGGAATAGGTCGTCACCCAGACTCAGCCGCTCAGCGAACGCGTCCGTGCAGCGCCCGACGACCCGGACGTGGTCGCCCTGGTCGGAGACGGCGAACGCACAGTCGGCTTCTACGGTGAGGAGTGCTCGGGTTGCCGCGGATTCGTCACCGCCGACTCGTGTGACTGCGACAACCGTGTCCCCGGCCTTGTACCCGTCCGCGCGAAGCACACCCTTGAACCGTGCCATCCGCTTCCCGGGGGACTCCGGCACCGGAAACAGCGACGCGAGGCGCTGCTCCTCCCCGCGAAGGTGATCGAGGAGGTCCGTCAGGTACTCGACCTGTGGCGCCCCGGCGGTGGCGAGAAACCCAGTGTCGGATAGGAGGCCAGCGACGAGCGCGGTCGCCCCAGGGGCGGAGAGTTCCCAGTCGGCAGCCTCGATGATGCGGTAGACGAGTTCCGCCGTCGACTCGGCCGCCGTGTCGAGGACGGCAGCGGTCGCAGCCGATTCGAGGTCGCCATTGGTGTGATGGTCGATGAGGTACAGCTCCGATTCCCCACCGGTCGGATCGACTGGCGCGATTCGATCCAGCGAGGGTGAGTCGAGCACGACGACCCCGTCGTAGGACGACACGTCCGGATCCGTGACCGTCGGAATCGACTCGACGAGCGGCTTCGCGCTGGCCTTGATGCCGTCGGGCGTACAGACCGTTGTATCGGCAGCGAGCGCCTCGTCGAGTGCGATGGCGCTTCCGAGGCTGTCCCGGTCGGCGTGCCGGTGGGTGACGAGCAACACTGGATCGTGGCCCTGGAGTCGTTGAGCGAACCGAGCAGGGTTCACAGTAGCGGGGCTGAACGTGGGAGTGTTTTAACCGTTCTGCCGGTATGAGAACGAATCACAGACGGTTCTCAGTGCCATTACCAGTTCATCCCGTCATCTGCAGCGCGGAAAGTACGACCGTGTCGCCCAACTCTTCCCTGATGCGTCCACCGAGTACGCCGTCCTGAACATGTAGACTCCCGTCGAGCGCCTGTGGAAGGTTCTTCTGGAGTCGATCGAACTCCGAAAGCTGGAGTTTCCCCCCAGCGACCGCGTAGCCCATCCACCCCTCAACAGCCCCGTCCGTGTGCGCGAGCGGAACGAGCGACTCAGAGATCGTCTCTACATCGAGTTCTTGGCTGTCGAGGCGCGCCACCGACGGAACTGCGAGTCCACCGTTCCGCCACTGCTCCCAGACGTTGGCGTAGTCGATGCCGACTCGGCCTGGGACCGTGGGTAGCTCGACGACGTTCGTCACGAAGCGCTGGACGAGCCGGTCGGCGAGAACATCCGATTGCTCCTCCCCGGTACTGAGTGGCCCTTCACTGATCGTCGACTCATCCAGTAGAACGGTCGTGTTCGTCGCTTCGGTGAGTCGCCGGAGCGCTCCGCTCAGGAGGTTACCGTCGGTCGAGGCGAACACCATCGTCGGCGTCTCCTCCAGTAGGGACACAAGTCCTGCTGTGCCAGCCACAGCGTCCGCGTCCGTGAGGGACAAGGTGAGGAGACAGATATCCGCCGGGGCCAGCAAACCCTCGAGGTCTGTTGGAAGAGTGGCATCTTCGCCTGAAACTGCCATTGCGGTGTCGGCAAGGTCGAACTGATTCGAACCTAGCTCGGAATCCACTTCGAACCCATCGCCCACACGGACAGTGGTGACGTGGTCGTCGAGGGGTGTTTGCGGTTCGAGGTCGAAGGAGCGGTCGGCGAGTCCATCGTCGATTCGCCCGCAGCCACGGTCCCCGCACCCGACATAAGAGAACCGTGGTGGGCCGAAGTTGGTCGTCTCCGCGTCCGGAACCTCCTCACTTTCCTCTGCCTCGGTATGTTTGAGTGCCGCCTCAACGATGCTATCCATAACGGTGCCTTCGACCTCACACATTTTGGCCTTGCCCAAAACGCCGAAGAACTCGGGAATTCGTTCAGCTTGTTCAACCGCTCGGAGGGAGTGACGAACAAGGCCCGTTCGAACGCTCCGTTCCCGCTCACATGTAGTAGTAATAATGAGTATCGAGATTGACGTCCGAAGCCTCCGGTTCGGCCAAGATACCGCCAACCTTCTGCGCAATTCCTAATGTGACCGGTAGGCGCTTACAGAAGTCGGAGCTGTTCCAATCCAGCTTCGTGAACGATAGAATCTCTTGGCAGAACCGACGGTAATCCTGCGAGAAGTACTCCTCATGTGGGTGGATCACAATCGGGTTCGGCGTACCCGGCCCGTTATAGACTGACTGCTCTGGGACGTATCCCTGTGTGTACAGGTAGCACTCACGTCGTCCCGGCGGGATAGCAAGCGTTCCGCGAAGTGCGGGATGGTCGCCCGTCCCAGGGAAGAGTCGGAAGGGATGTCTCTCGCGCACAGCGGCAAACTCCTTCTCGTCCACATCCGCTGCACCGTCGCTGAATCCCTGCGCCTCTTCGTCCAAGAAATTCGACGACTTGTGAAGCACGAATCGATCGGGATACACATCTCGATACTGGCCATATTGTTCGAGGATGTCCTCGGCGAGTCGCTGCGCGTCCTCGCGGGAGAGGTGCGTTTCGCCGGGACGATCATCCCCGGAAATATCCTCGACTTCACCGCCTTCAATGACGAAGTTACGCCCGTTCTCGATGAATACTTGCGCAAGCGCGGCACGTGTTTCTCCGCCCTCACCACGTTCCCTGTAGAAAGAGATTCCGGCGTAGCATGTCCTACTCCGGAGTTTGGCGAGCTTCCACGGTCGCCCCTCACGAGCTTTGTACAACATCCCGACCGCGAGGTTCCACGCTAGCTCTGACTCCTCCTGCACGTCTTCGCCTTCCTGATACAGAGTACGCGGGAGAAGGAGCTGGGTTGGGGTGCGGTTCTTCATCCCCGAGATCTTGATCTGGCTGTGGAAGTTCGTTGTCTCGGTTCTGATCCGCTGCGTGTCCGTACTCGGATCCGAGCAGCTATCGACAATACGCTGCGGGACGGGGACGAAGACAACGTCGGGTTTCGGCGTTTGCGAGCAGACGCGTTGGATATGGCTGTTGAAGAGTTTGAGCGTGAAGTTCACGCGGTCCTCCCTACTGGGCAACTCCTCAATCTGCTGCATATCCTTCGGTCGGATTCGCCCCTTCCACTCATCGAGCGTCTGGTAATCGATCCCGATGCCCGTCTTCGAGTCGAATCCGGGGAAATTTTGCTTCCATCGCTTTCGGTTCTCGTTGCTCCGAATTCCCGACCGCATCCCTCGGAGAAGTTCTTCCATCCTGCTGATTGAGCGACTGCTCCCGACGATACCCACGTTGACGACCTCGATATCCACCTTTTCCGAAATGGGACACGGGCCGTGTTCCAAGAGTCCGGCGCGCGGATCCTTGTTTTCCTCGCCGTCAGCAAAGACAAGCTTCGGTTCCGGGATGCGCGTTATTTCAAATCCAGTCATGGTTCTATTCAACCTGTTTGCCCTCCATCAGGGTGTCTCGCTCGTCCGCGTTTTTTGGCGGACGATTTGAAAGTTCGAACGACAGTCCCTCTAGGCGCATTCGCTGCGATTGGCTTGATATGTTCAGATCCGCGAACTGCTCGCTCGACTGTGTTCCTTCTGGGACACCGAAATGACTCCGCCACTGGCGAAATTGCGACCGCTTGTTGGTAATCCGCTCTCGGTTGTTCTTGTCCAAGTCGTTGTGTAGATCGTCGGCCTCGTCTCCCTCAATCACGACTTCACCGTGTCCGTGCCTGGTGAACAACCATCCCGTGGGCAAGAACGCGTAGAACTCGTCGCCATACTGCTTGACTCGGGGCTCCGCGTACCGATGTGCGACTGCACGCCCCATATCGAACAATGCTACGTACCCATCGACCTCCTCCTTTCGTCGATCGTCTGCCTCGTCTCCCTCGAGCGTCTGCTGCGTGATGCTGAAGCGGTCGCTCACCTCGAAGATCAATTTGTGAGTTCTATCGTGCCTGACGACACGGCACCGATCGTGCCGCTCCTCCCCACGGCACAACATCTGGTAGTTCAACAGTGTGATCCCCCACCGCCGCTCATCATCGTTTGCTGCGGCCATCCACTCCGTGAACACGTGCCTTGACGCCTCGTCGGCTTTCACGTACTTCTGGAGGGAGTCCTGCATAGAATCGGGGTCGATCAGACTGTAAGCGTCGTTCCCGTCGAACCAGATTGGGAGGTGCCCGGGGTTATCCTCACGGACATCGTGGTGACTCTTCGCTACGCTCGGTATCTCCCAGAGGTGTTCGGGTGGGTCGGCGATCCGGACACCGTTCGGAATGATTTCGCCGGGCTGCTTGACGGGCTCGTTCTCCCGGACGTAGAACTCCCACTTCTTCTGTCGACGCTCTTTGGACTCACGGTCGTCAATCAGCTGGCCGAGGCGTTCGTAGCCCGCCTTCTTGATGGCAACCTTTTCCAAGAACGTCCAGAAGTCCTCGAAATCCAGCTGCTCTAACTGCTCCGCTTCATCCTCATTCAGACTGTGGTCGTCGCACAAACGCTCATAATAGTCGCGTACCGCCCCCCTCTTCCGAATCCGGTCGTGGAAGATATCTTTCCACTTCTGTTGAGCAGCGTAGTCAGCGGCGTAGACGTGGAACTCGAACTCGGTGTCACCACTGTAGAAGTCGATGAACTGTCTGGCGAGTTCGTTGATAAAAGACTCCTCTGTCCGTCCAAGCTTGGTGTGTTTCGTCTCGACGCGGAACACCTTCTCCTCGTTCTGTGCTGGCCGGTCGAGCACGATGTCCGATGTGCCAGCGTACTCGTCACCGATAGCGTGGTACTCGCCAGCTTCCAAGTACTCCTTCACCTGCTGGCGATAGGCCTCTCCGCTATGTTGACTGGACTCTTGTTCCCCTTCGAGATTCTCCCAAGACACTACCTACCACTACTCATGTCATCTATAAAAACGCTGGTCGCCGAGCCCCCCATAGAAACTATACGCAATACTACGAAACACACGGGAACACGAGATGGCTGAAGAGCTAGAACCGGACGAGGTGATTGCGCTGGTGTTCGAGGAATGCATATACGACGATATCCGCCCGAAGGCCTTCCACAAGATCCTTTACTTCGTTGACAAGGAGCTGGAGCGCGAACACCTCTCCGCCGACTTGCCCATCTTCTGGTACATGTACGGTGCAGTGGTTGCAACGTCCGACACCGCAGCTACCTTCGATAACGCAGATGACGGCACCACGGTGGAGTGTTCGATCACCGCTTCTGATATCGACGCCTCCGAGAACGTCATTCGTCGCGGGCGGAGGGCGGTTAATCGGGCCCTCGACCGCTACTACGATGGCGGAATCGAAGGCCTGACCGACGAAATGTACGACGGGGCACCATACGAGGTGCAGCGGCACTACCGCCGCCTGGACGAGCAGCTGGAAGCTGCGGCAGACAAAGGGCAGATGACCCTTGACGGGGGGAAGAACGAAAAGCGGACTCGTGAAACACTGTACAACTTCATCGAGGCGTTTCCTGAAGACGAGTTCCCGGAATTCTCGGACGACCTGAGCATCTGGTATCGGTTGATGAGCGCCGACCTGGACTCCGAGGACTACGATCCGGATAGAGCTCAGGATTTGGCCGAGGACTTCTGGCGGCTGTTCTGCTTGGAATTGGCCTGCCGAGAGAACAACGGGTTGTCACGGGAGGACATCGCTCGGGAACTGAAGGGCGTCTCGAACGTGGAGAATGCCAAGCAACGCATTCGAGGCGAGTTCCTCAAAAAGGAGCGGAAGAAGGCGCGTGAAAATGCCCAAGATGATGAAACCGCTCTCAAGGCCGCAGAGGCGCTCGTAATTCCGCATCTGGACTTCACCGTGGCACGAAACGTATGACACGATACTTCCTCGACACCGGGCCGATGCTCGGTGTCACGTTCCTGCACGACCTGTGGAGAGACGAATCGGAGCAATTGTTCGACACGGACAACACGTTATACACCTGCGACGCCGCCATCTACGAGTATTGCAACTACGATGGATCCAACGATCTGGACACCGCTGACATTGATTTGGAGTCCGAAGAGGGACGCTTCGGCCAGATCCTCTCGAAAGTTCGCCTCGCACAACGGAGCCTCGACATCAAGCTCCAGAGTTACGAAGACGACGAGTTAGATCTCGAGACGCTTACCGATGAGTTCATCGAGGAGACCGGGTTGGAGGACGAAATCAAACCGGAAGAGCTCATCGACAAGCGAATCAAACCCAACGTCAGTGAGTACCTCGTCAAGAAGATCGACGGGAGAGAAGTCACGAAAGAGGTCGCTCGAGAGGCGATGGATGACCTGTGCGACGAAATTGAAACTGAGGCTCGGAACATGCAGGCAATGCTCGCCCGGCGGGTGAAGCGAGCCCCGGAAAGGGAAGACAATTGGGCGGACACGAAGAAGCGACTCCGCTTCGTCGACGATCGTATTGATAAAGTGATTCTGTGCGATGCCGCCAATATGCGTGAAATGGACCTGCTTAGTCGGGTGGTGACGACAGACAGCAACCACATGTACTCCAACCGGGATCGAATAGACGCGATACTCGGATTGACCATCGTATTCATCAAGGATGAGTTCAGCGAGGCGAGGCTTCCTTCGTCGCCCGACACAGAGTAAGGCATAGAATTGTGTTCGCGCTTCATTCTGCGTGGAGTCCCCCTCGCCTAGTTCAAAATCCGAGCCCCCATAGTCCTCAGCATCCGCCTCAGAGAACGCTTCAACGGCGAACTGCACGAGTAGTGGGTAGAAGTACTGGTTCTTCTGGAACTCGTCCGGATCCGCCTTTCGAATCTTCAGCTTGGAGTTGAGATAGGACTCACAAAGCCGGCCTTCCCAAAGAGGTCAAAGAGACCGGACGGACAGGCGTTTCTCGAACTCTTGATCCGTCTTCTCTCGAATTTCGTGACGTACCTCTTCTTGGTCAGATTCAATCCCGAACTCGTCCTCAAACGAATCGAATCCTAGCGTCGTCAGAATATCCAGCAGGAGCTCGATTCGTCGATCCTGCAGCGTCTCATACGTCCAGAAGGAATTGAAATACGCCACTACATCGGCGTCCACATTCGAAACATCACCGCCATCGTGTTGCTCACGAAGTTTGTCGAGGAGTTCGCGGTCGACGTTGCCATATTCGGCCGTGAAATACCGATTGGGGTAGATACTCGCGAACCCGTCGATCTCAGAGTAGTACTGCGTCATCTTCTCGGCGAGTGGTCGGTTGCTCGCTCCGATATTGTCGGTATCACGGAGCAGGAGGAAGTTCCCGATATCGTCGATGAACCCCTGCGTGATGAACTCTGAGATGTTGTCTTTGAGTCGCTCCTCCTCTTCGTCGAGATCAGAGCGCTGCACCAGCTCGATATAGCGCTCGATCTCTGACGCAATCTCGATATCCGGCTCCGAATTGAGTTTGAAAAACTCGCGAAGCCAAGTAGGGTCTTCTGGGTCGCTGACGGGAGTCTGCGGAAGGACGTGTTCGAGATGGATGTTCCCCATATTCAAGTCTCGCTCGACGGCATGACTACCGTCGTCGAAGTGATCCTGGGCGATCTTCCCGAAGAGCAGTCGCGCCGTTCCAGTACTCCAAGACTGAGTCTGAACAATCGTATCGATGAACCGGTCACCGAAAAGCGTCGGCGTAGAGGAACGCATCTCGGTAATGAGGTAATCTCGAGAGGCCTCGTACACACTAGCTGGGGCGGCGTCGGCGGTTGGTGCGAGGTTGAACTCCTCAACAGCCTCAATGAAGACCTCGCTGAAAATATTCGGTCGTTCGGAAATGAGGAGGCGTCGAAGATTGAGTTTCTCGATGGTCTCTAATACGCGATAGAACTGTGCTGCATCCCGTTCCGATTCAGGATTGGTGTGATAATAAAGCGCCAGGACGAACGGACGCCACTGGTCCATCTGTTGGTTATTGAGGCGAACAAGAATTTCCCGACACTGCTCTCGGTGACTGGCCAGGTCTAGGTCCTCAGCGGCGAGCTCTGTGGTTGTGATATCTTGATAGTAGCCGACGAGGTCGTGCGCGTAGTCGAGGAAGGCCTTCGCTTCGTCAAGATTCCGGAGGCGCGGGACGACATCCGAATCGATGTTCCGCGTGTCGAAGGCGTTGGTCAGTTCGGCGCTCGCGTCACCGATCCTGTCGATGCCATCGTCAACGATACTCAGATAGATCGAGAGGTAGTCGTCGATGGCATCACCATCGGTCGCAAACGCCACCACAATGTCTTCCCACTTGTCGACGTACTCGTCTTTCACGTCGGTATCGAAGAAGGCGTTCACGACTGCGGCCCTGATACGGTCGATCTTCGTCAGATCGACGCCACGGTCATTCAAAATCTCGAAGATCTGCATTCGGAAGTCCGATTCCGCTTCTCGAATCAGGTACTCCCCGACGTGGTAGGAGTTATAGACGTAATTGAGGATATTCACGAGCGCTCGCACGGTCTCGTCCGGCGTCTCGGCGTCTTCGACGACATCGCTAATCTTCCGGTCGTAGAACTCGTAGGCCTTCAACAGCCGCCGGTGTGAGCGGTATAGTTTGAAAAACGCTCCCGACGAGAGTGAGTCAGTATCTAAATCCGCGAGTTCATCGTCCGTGGTGCCGAACCGGCCCAGACACTCCGAGACTTGCACTGCGTCGCTGTTGTTCCCGTGAATGCTGAAATCGGCTTCATTCTTGAGGTAATCCACCTGGGCGGACGGCCCCATTATCAGGGCTTTGAAGAATTCAGCGTCGTGTTTGTTCAGGGTGAGCCGGGGTTCACGTTTCCCGAACGACTCCTCGACATAGAGGATATCGGTGATTCGCCCGATCCCGTAGTCCCGGAACTCTGCCAGAGTATCGTCCTCGATAGAATCTGTATCGATGTCCTCGAGGTGCTCCATAAGGACGCGCAACAGCAGGTGTGTTGTCGTTAGCCGCTGTTGGCCGTCGATGACCTCGTATACCTGTTTGTCGTCGTTGACCGCGAAGTACATCGAGCTGAAGAACACGTCAGATACCTCGCGTCGGTCAGCGACCAGGTCGGCATTAACGAACTGCTCGATATCCGACCAAAACTGTTCGTGGTGGATGTTCTTCCAGGAGTACAGTCGCTGGTACTCCGGGACGTTGAACTTCTGATCGGTGAGAACCTCCCCCAGAGTCCGTTTCTCCATCTCGAAGTTCTCGGCCGTAATCGGACGAACTACTTTGCTGTCACCGACATTTCGAGTATCGAGATCTCTGCCATCGTAGTCGATGTATTTATCATACAAATCGTCAGCCTCGTCCGACATTATTGACTGCTGTTTGTAGCCCTTCCATTTACCGTTGTGGGCGGCTTTTCGGGCTGAGCGAGGTCAACCCAGAAGGTTCGCGAGTTCGTGGAGGCTTTCTTTGAGATTACGGTTGAACTCAGTTGAGACGGTGATAAACTCGCCGTCGTCGCTGTTCTCCTTGTACTTACCCAACGAAAGAGCGAGTTCCCCGCTTGGGGTTGCAACGAGCTTGAAGATAACCGAAGTGCTCTGCAACCCGGTTTCCAGCCACGCCTTTTCGATATCTGCCCATTCACCAGCGGAGGTATCTGCTGAATCCACCTCGTAGGCCATGCTGTGAACCTTACCCCGGTTTCGGGAGTGTTCAGTCTGAACCGGGGCGAGAACGTGTTCAGTGCCGCGAACCTGCTTCCCGAGTTGAAGCATCGTCCGCCCATCAGGCGTCTCGGTGAGTTTGAACCACTTCTGGTACGGGTCATACGAGGCACTCAACCACCAGAATCCGAGATCGTTCCAGTCCGATTGGCCTCCCTGATCGAACTTCCCGTACTCCCATGCTCTACGAAGACCCTCGCTGTGTTCAGCTAAATATTCTCGCGGCAGGACGACATCTATCGAGGGATTAGCTGGCTTTGGTTGTCGTAACCAGTAGACGATACCGTGATAGCCGTCGCTGAAATCGTGTTGGACCGCGTGAGGCCAGGTCGACAGAATGCCAGAGAGATCGACGTTGAATCCGGAGAAATCCTCTTCTCCCAACCAGAGTACGCTGTATTCTGCAGCGAGATACTCAGCGGTTACTGCGTCGACATCCTTGTCCTCGTGTTTGTGCTGTACTTCGACGCCAATGCCACGGCCCTCAGGGAACCGAGGCTGGGGAAACTCTACGAGAATATCGGCACGCCGGTCACCCAGCTGCTGTTCTAGTCCTATGGTGGCGTCAGGATACTCAGTCGTGAGCTTCGAATACGCGATCGACTTCATCCGCAGATGGGGTGGAGATTCACCGCCACAGTCAGTCTCCTCTTCAGCAGCGTGGTAGAAATGCCGTGCAACGAACGACCCCTTCCGGCGATGGGAGTCTCGAATTTTCAATTGATCGCTGCACTTCGGGCACGCGAGGGAATCCCCTTTCTGCACCTGATTCGGAATGACCTCGGTACCGTCGTGGAGGGCCAAGAACGGCATACTAGAGTCGCAGATTAACACTCCATCTATAGAATAATACCCCTATTGCACCCTCACTTAGGAAGGGTTGCTGCTACGAGTTTCCCTACGGATTATATAACTGCCCTCGAAAACCGTGAGTATGTATATCGCGGCGTTGACGGAACCGGGGAAGCAGCACCACAATCGGTCAAACCATCTGGTATTCGTCTTATTAAACGCCGAGTCTCACGGTCTGACCCGAATCCAGCCGGAGCCATATACCTGCGACTGCGGTGAAAAATTGACTGCAGAGGTACTCGACGAAGGGGATGAGTCGAAGTCGTCCTGGCCGAATTGCAAATCATGGCGTAACGGGGGTCGAAAGAAGTGCCCCACGTGTGACGAATACCCCTCCATCGGTCGCGATCAACACATCCGCGCTCGAGGGTACGAACCGACACCGAAAGACGATATCAAGAACGTTACACAGCATCAGCGGGAAGAAGCACTCGAAGAACACGATGGACAGTGTATCGCGTGTAGTAACGAAGCGGAGTATGTGAAGCGGATGGTGCCGCCGAGGTACGGCGGCTCTCGGGAGCTGAAAAACCTCGCCCCACTCTGTGACCATCACTACGAGGATTATGGCCACATGTTCGCCGACCTACTACAGCCGGCAGAATGGTACCAGATTCATGGCATTTCGTGGCGTGACGTAGCCGAGTCGATGCGGGACCAGTATGCCGACCAAGGAGCTGATTCCTTCGTCGAGACGTTAGATGAACTTCTCGATCGCGGGCGACCTCAGAATCCCTATCCCTATATCGATGCCTGAGATTTCCGACTCATGCTGAGGCACAGTACGGGGATTCTATTCCAACAGGACTGAATCAGCCTTCAAGAATTTCCTCAACGGCTGGAATCAATTCAGACTGATAGCCAGCAGACGAGAGGAACTCCTGGATGTGCTCATACTCCTGCTCACCCTCAGGAGGGTTCTCAAGTAATAGTTCTTCGATTACTTGCTCACCGTCATCGCAAAGAGCTACAGATTGAGTGAGAGGAGTGTCCTCAAGTGGATCTCGTCGCTCATCAATCAGAATCGGCTGCCACCCACCCTGGTACTGGTATCTATAGAGGGTGATCGTGCGGACTGTATCATCGTCGGCGAAGAAGCTCGTTTGTTCGCATTTGCTGGCGACCGCTAACTTCCCGCTATCGAGATCTGCAGCAAAGTCCTCGAAACTGCGGAACTCAGCAGGGACCGGCCCATCGACGACGTGGGTGATAATTCCCGGCCAAGTATACCCGTAGACACGCTCAAAGAAGGTGATACCATTGTCGTCGGGAGAGTCAAATACGAGGAGAAGATCACCAAGTTGGAGTTCTGTGCCGTCTACGCTGATGTGCGAAGAATAGGGATATGCGTCGCCGTCGTCAAGAACGTCTATTTCGGGTTTTGACATTAATCTCACTTGATAGAGTCAGCTATTCCTGTGCTTTGTTTTCCACAGCTTCAATAACACTTGCCCGTGTTTCAGTATCGATTCGGGCAACTCCAACCCGAGAATAAACGTAGAGTTCCACCCTTGCTCTGAGCGAATCCAAATCAAGTTCATCAAGGACACTCTGAGGGACTCCTAATCCCCAAATCGAATCCTCGATCGCTTTTTCTATGAGATCGCTCCAAACCGGCTTTACAAATTCTTGAAATGCTGATTTTGTCAAGAGAAGAATTACGACGTCAGCCTCCTCTGTTTCTGTGAGTAAGAGAGACTGGGCATATTCACGTACCTGAGCTCGCTCGGAACTAGAAGAGAGTTCAGAGACCGACTGGGTTCCCTGAGAAACACCAAACTCGTCAGAGAGGATATAGAGATCTGTATCCGCGGAGTCTGATAGCTCCTGAACGAGCGAAGCTACAGGTCGAAATTGGCCCTTGTAATACTCTAACAAAGACTGTGCATCCTCGTCAACGGTATCTGCGGCCTCGGTAAATACGACTGCCTTCATACTCTTCTGCTTCTCAGCAACCATTCAAAAATCTACTTCGATACTAATTATTCAAGAAGAGGGAGTCTTACCACGATTAGCAAGGTACGTTTCACACCACGAGGCCAGTATCTCAGATTCAATACTACGTGAGGCCGTACCATCCGGACTCAGAGTCGTGATCCGACCATTAGTCACCCATCCACAGACCACCGGCTGATTTGTACTCCTATTACGGTGCTCAGTATGACGGTACAGTCGTTCGGATTCATCACTCGTTCCAATGAGCCGTTCGACAAGTTGAGCGAGAATCGAATTACCCGGAGCGAGATACTGAACTGACGGATATGAATCCGCACATTCTCCTGAGAAGGTCACCGCGACTTCATCCTCACCGGGGGCAATCACTTGTCCGAGAGTCTGTTCCCCTAGAGATTCCGGTGCGTCGATTTCAGTCTTGGAGAACGAAAGTCGGTATGTACTCTCCTCAAACTCAAAGTCATCGAACTCGGTGATAGAATCTAAATCTAACGCAGAAACAGCAGTAAATTCGACGTTAGAATCACGGAGGGTAGTATTTTCAACGAGTACGTTTTGAAGACTTTCTGTGCGATACGGCTTCGGAAACGCGTAGTCGTCTTCGACGACTTCCGAGATATCTGGATGATTGTACGATTGCCAAGCGCCGAGTTTCGCCTCATCGATGACATCCTGTTCCACCAGGGAATCAACCGACTCAAGCGACTCGCCGACATCGACTCGTCCGCCTTGCTCTTGTTCCTCCATCTTCTCGGAAATTTCTCTATCAGCTTCTTCGACCACTTGCTGACTTTCACCTGGATCGGCGTTCAAAGTGGCATTGCGAATCTGGCTACTGACGCCCGAAAGAATCGGTTGCATCTCACCGACCACGTTCTCGAATAGTCCTATTCGGTCGTCTAGACGATCGTAGATGTCGGTCTCAACCGTATCCTCGTAGCTGTAATTAAGAATTCTGACCTCGTCGAACCGCTGGCCGATACGGTCGATTCGCCCAATTCTCTGCTCTACCCGCATCGGATTCCAGGGCAAGTCGTAGTTGATGAGAGCTCCACATTCTTGCAGGTTCAGACCCTCACTAGCGGAGTCGGTGCACACGAGGATATCCACCTGTCCATCGTCCTGCGAAAACTCTCTCTTTACACGCTCCTTCCCGACAGTTTTCCAGGACTCCGACTCGGTATCGTACAGCTCCCCACCACGTCCAGAGTAGGTGGCAATCGTTGAGCCGAGAAGGTCTACAAGACTCTCTCGAATGAAGTCCATCGTGTCTGCGTACTGCGTAAAGACGATTACTCGGTTGTGCCCAGCACGGTCGAGTTCGTCGAGATCCTCATACAACTGCTGGATTTTGGGGTCAGTGTCAATTCGGTCGAGGTCGGCGACGAACTCCTCTAGCGCCTCGATTTCTTCCTCGATGAGTTGCTTTCCTTCCTCAGTCACGCTCGGTATGAGTTCGGAGAGGTCCAGTTCATCGCTGCTTGCGTCGAGTTCGTCTAGGACATCACCGTCCTCGAGGTCTGCATCTTGGAGCGTCTCGAGGACAATCTGTTCCGCCTCTCCGTAGTCGCGCTCTCGGGCACGCTCACGACCTGCCAACACCGTGCGTTGTGCTCTGAGGGTTTCGAGGCGATGTCTCAGGCTCTGACTGATAGCGTAGACACTCGACGTGAGACGTTGTCGATACGTCGTCATCACGAATCCGATAGCCCGAGTTTGCGCCTCGTCTGTCTGTTGGGCCCGTTTGTAGAACTCGCGCGTGTATTCGTCGATCTGATCGTAGACCGCCCTAGTTTCGTCGGTGAGCTCTATTTTCCGCTGTTCGGGATTCCGATCCGGGACAGTCGTATCGAGGAGGCCGACCGCCTCGTACTTGCGGAGGGTATCGCGAGTATTCCGGTGGATAAGAGCGTCTACCGGAGTCGATTCCGAGAGGACATCTCGAACGACTCGCCATCCTCCCGGGGAAAGTTCATCTAACGCATCCTGACGGTCGCTACGGGATGCCATCAACCACTCATCGGCATTCTCTGGATAGAGGAGTCGCTTGAGCTTGGTATCCTCGCTCGCTTCAAACCGGTCGATATCGTACTCCCCCATTGCATCGTCGACGAACTCGACATAGTCGTCGTAGGCATCTCCGTAGACTCGTGCGAGCCGACAGGCGGTTAGTACGCGTTCTTTAGCGATTGCCCGGTCCTGGCCGTCTGTATTAATCTCCAGTCCGTCTGCGAGGTGCTGGAACACCTTCGAGGAGAACGGTCGATCTGTCGAAAGCTGGTCTTGGTGCTCTAATCCATCGAGTGTGGCCTGAGTATGCCAGGAGGAGTCCGCTTCTTCATCCTCTGAATCAGGATCGTCGAGTAGCCCATTTAGCGCCTGGGATAGACCGTCTCTCGTTTCGAAAAACTCGACGAAGGTGTCCCGGTTATCCCATCCTTCGGGGAGATCCAACAGCTGCATCAGGTCATAGAGTTCGCCTGCGTGGAGCTGCATCGGCGTTGCAGTCAGAAGGTAGTACGACTGGGTATAGTCGCGCAACTGCTCGAGAAGGGCATAGAAATTACTCCCGCGCCTCGCATTGTGAGCCTCGTCAACGATGACGGCGTCCCATACCCCCATGCGGTCCTCAGCATCGTGATCTCGACCGCGACAACTCGCGGGAATCACATCTCTCGTCCGAGTTGATGCCCGGTCTAATGGCGCGACCTGGTCCCACCGGTCGTCGAGGCGTGCCGTATGCCAGGACATGATCACGACCGTTGGAGCATCAAGTGGAGACGATGCCTCCGTGCCTGGCGACTGCCGCTCATACAGGAACCGCCAAATTGGGCTGGCCGACCACTCTGTGTCGCCGTCGAGGTCGAGAGTAGACACAGACGGCGGGTAGTGGTCGCGACCGTGGACATCCCGAAAGACGTGTTCACCTGCCGTGTCCCGATCGAAGCGATAGGCGTTGATATTGAACTTCTCCCAGAGCTCTTCTTGCCACTGGCGCTGGAGACTCGCCGGGACGAGCAGCAGTCCAGTCTCGAGTTCCTGGGTGAGGCCCAGTCGAGATAGCGTCAGCCCCGCCTCGATTGTCTTCCCCAGCCCCACTTCGTCACACAGCAGGAAGCTCTGAGGGTACGTGTTTACCAGGGTGTCTGAGACGACTCGCTGGTGGGGCCACGGGGTAATCGTACTCGCTTCCTCGGCAAGTGCGAGCCCACCCGGTGTGAGCGGTCCATCCCGGATAATATGCGCCTTGTCACGCTCCGTCGGTGGCGCCGTTCCGTTCGCGATTTGAAGCGCTTCCTGGAGGTCGCTGTCGGTGTCGGGAGCCTTCCAGTCGATAATGTCCTGTTCGATTGCGTCGGGGAGATCGTACACTTCGACGAAGGGGTGTTCGTCTGTCCACAATCGCTCGAAGGTCTCTTCGTCGCCGTCGACGTAATCCGCCTGCTCGGGCACCCACGAACGGTGAACTTTGAATCGTTCGTAGTTGCGAGCCCAGCCACCAACGGTCTCGTTGACGCTCCCCTCGAAAGAGATCGTGTTCCCGTCGCTATCGTGGAAGAGTCCGACTTTCGGATGGAAGATCTCCCAGTCATGGGATGGGGAACGAGGGTATGCGACCTTGATATGGATACGACCCTCTCTGAGGAGGCGAGCGAGAATGCGGAGATTCGCATCCAGGCGTTCGTCGTCAAGGTCCTCAAGATTTTCTTCGAGGCGGTCGCTAAGCGCCTCAAGTACCGGGCGATCTGACTCGTAGAGTTCGGTGCCGACAATCAACCGCATTTCCCCGTCGTTTTCGACAAGGGCATGAATGCCGTTCGCAGCAGCTGCAAGCGCTGTACTTGAAAAATAGCCAGCGATCCGATCGTACTGTCGACTCCGCTCCAGTGCGGGCTCGTAGAAGTCCTTGACTAGGTGAGCACGTCCCTTCTCGGGCTTGCTCTCGTAGATGGACTGCCACTCTCGATCCTGTAGATTAGTCATAATTTGAGGAATTTCGAATTATGTGTGGTCACCTAGTTCACTCTGTTCAAGCGCGCCCTCTTTGGCTTTCGCGAAGTCGGTCGGAGTGAACTCGAGACCAAGCGCGTCGTGGGTTCGACCCAAGGCAAGATCACGAGCTGCCTCCCACTCGGAGGTGTTCCGGGGAAGAACCTGTAGCAGAGCCTTCAACGTAGCTTTGAACGCTGCGTCCGTGTCGAAGTTCCGCTCCTTGAGCCAGTCAATCGCCACGTCCTCACCCTGTTTCTCGTAGATGTGCATCGCTGCGTGAACGGCATCAAGAGCGATTGTATAAGACAACGCATCGGGATCAACAGGTGTCCGATTAGACCTCTCTTCGGGGGGAAGCGTGATATCTTGGACCCTATCGTCGTGAGTCTTCAGCTGAATATCGCCTCGTTTCTTCCCCCAGATTTTCGTGGAACGCTTGATGTCATCTATATCAACTCCGATGCCCAATCCAAGCTGACGTCCATCGTCGTAATGGAAGGTATCTGACTCATGCACCAGCCATGAAAGAATATACCATTCTGTGATATCATCTAAATTGTCCAGTCGCTCACCCTCAAGATATTCTTCAACGAGGACCCGCGTAACAGCTTCACGTGCTTCTTCGAGTGCCCGACGAGGGGGAACTTCTTGATCTTGATCGTCTACAACAGGATATGCATCAGCGTAGACTTTGAGAGTTGGGCCGAAGGCTGAGATAATTACGTCAGTCTTGGTTAACGAAAGACCCGCGTCAAGAAGATCCCGCGCCGCTTCTTTTGCGACCTCGCGGGTATCAGCGCGAACATCACTCCAGAGCGTGGGTATGGCTTCATCATTTTGCTCATCCGCATCAACAGGCTTCCTTCCTGTGAGAAGGAGCGTACTATCTGCTGAACCTCCACCACGAGTGTCGGTCCTCTGAGGCATCTCGCTAGTAATTGGGTGAGTAGAGGTTACAGTAAATCCAGATCTGATAAGGGATTTCGTTAGTGTATCCCAGGCACTGGATTCCTTATGGGTGAACATGACGGTCATCACACCACCAGGTTCAATTATCCGATAGAGTTCTTGAAATATTCCAGCCATTTTATCCTCATAATCCTCCGCGGCAAAGTCAGACTTCGACTTAGATTTTGATGCAACTTCATCATATTCGGCAACGTTAGCGACTGCTTCATCTGTTTTGTTGGTTAGGTCTGAGGAAAACATATCAGGAAAGAGGCTCCCAACGTACTCCTTTAACCAAACATAACACATATCAGATAATTCAGAATAGATTATGCTATCATAGTACGGGGGATCAATAACTACAGCCTGTATACTATTATCATCAAGAGAAAGATCTGCAGCATCTCCAGTTAGAACTTCCGAGCGAGAGGGGTCAACTCCATCAAGATACGATACAATCTCCTCATAGGAATTGGCAACGCGATCCAGAATCGTGCGATAGCGCTGGTTGCCTGTAGAAAGGTTATTTTCAACGAATGCCCACTGCAGAGTGAAGTGCTTGCCACCTAGTGCGTCACCAGGATACCCCTTACTGGTATCTAAAGGTGAAAACCGTGTATTTCGATCTACTGCCTTACTGGCCGCCAATGAAAGAATCGTTAGAAGAGCCTCAGCCCTTCGTTCATCGTATCGAGAGTGAATTTGTTCTTTGCACTGATTAAATGCCTGAAGGTATTCGTAATGAGTAATCAGCTGGATTGGAGTGAACGCCTCCCGCCATTCCTTGACACCATATGGGCCAGCCCGATCCTCGTCTCCAATATACCGATTTTCGGAAATCAGGCTGTTTAGAGCGAAATCTGATTCAACCCTCTCGACAGCCTCTTGATGGGCCTGCCGATCTCCCTCGGTGGGAGCCCTCCAACCTCCATTTCCTCCGTCCTCAGCATATTTCACCCCATATATTTCAATTTCATATTCGCCTTCATAGAACATATTTTGAATTGTATCGGCCTCTAGAACGACCCCGCATCTCAGGCACTCTGCCCCACTCCGAGTTTTGGGTCCATTCTGGGGATTAAATTCAGATTTAGAAATATCGTCGGGGAGGGAAACACATTTGTAATCAATACGATCAGAGCCGTCGGAGAGAACAGGTTTTGCGGCAATTCCTTTTGAGGAGGAAGACTTCTTTAGCCACCATTTCTTGACTAATGGGATGTTGCAGGCACACTCAGGGCAAGTCACAGTATAGGTACACGCATAGTGAGATGGTCGTTGGCGATCATTTGCGCTGGGAAAGTATTGTGACAAATTGTCAGATGCAATAGTATCTATCTTATCGCCCCACTGTTTAAGTTCAGAATTTAATGATCCTACTTCGGGAGCGTACTCGTTCATTGCCTTAAGCATGAGAGAGGGAATTGGATTCAGTTCGTTGGCAATAGTGGGGAGGTCATATCGGAGAGACTCAAATGGGATTACGCCCCCTCCCGCTGTAGGGTCCATCACTGTAGGCAAATCTCCATCCCAAAAATCCCTGAGAAGTTCATGGATTTCGTCTCGCTGACTTTCCGTAGGAGATCGGGTGAATGGACGTGGATACCCGTAGTGATCTTCGAGGGTACCTTTTCTCGAATCTTCACTACTCTTCCTATCAGCGACGTATGACGATATATCTACATTACCATTCACATCAGAGGGTCCGATCTGAATCCATCGAAGGAGTTCGTTTGCCTCAACTCCCTCCGGTAGTATTGAAGCGAGTACAGCTAGTCTCGAAGCTGGCGTAGGTCGCCGGGCAAACCATGGATGCAGGTAACGGTGAGGGGGCATATGCTGAGGATTAGCCTCCTTCAAATTCTCGATACCAACAGCCTTCAGAGGTAGCGTACCCTCGATTGCCACACGTTTCAGCTCCGAATCGCCATCCTTGCTTTCTGGGTTTTGACTCATAATTGGATCACTCGATATGGTTTGTCAGCAGCACTCGAAGTGCTTTTTCTCCGTTCGGACTCGACGGTGAGCGACATTTTGCATACCAGTAGTAGCACTCCTCGCTACTCATTCGAGCCACGCCTCGGGCCAGCGAACGCATCCGGTCGATTCTTTGGATGGGTTTTACTCCACGAAATGCCACCGCGAGGCGTATACCAGCAGACTCGGGAAGGAACACGAATCCGTTCCCCCCTCGAAGCACCTCATCTGTCTTCCCTGGTGTGTCCTCGATTGCTTCGCGGACAACATCCTGCAGAGCGCGAACACGAGTCGGGTCAAGTCGGGCGACCTTTGCCCCGGCCCATTCGTCCCACGTCCAGCCCTCAGACTTCGATTGGAGATTATCACCAGACACGTCTATGAGCAACTCCTTGACCGGAGTGATACTCAACGACCGGCCACCTCGTTCTAAACGGTCACGGCGGGCCTCAGCCTGCTCACAGGGGAGGAGTTCATGGAGGGTCCACTCTCCGCCACTATCCGTCTCCTGACGGACGAGAGTGAACGTCGGCCGGCCACCAAACATACTCGTTCCGTAACGCACCAACCTGTCCTCCTCTGTCGTCCTCGGTGGCGGGGATTCGACTCCCGAGCCGCTGCTGGCCATCAGATTGTCACCTCCGAACTGGCTCGAATCGGTCCGCGCCCTTCGACACGGACATCGATGTTGCCTGCATCAAGGTCGTTATCGAGAGCGGCAAGAAGGTCTCCGCGCTCATCGGTGATCGGCTCGGCCTCGTCGAACTGGAACCGGAACTGGATCGTCTCGCGAGCATCGCCGAACGACCCTGGTTGGTCGATTACGTCCCGAAATCGACTCGGTGACCCAGTAAACTCCGCGTTGTATGTCCCGTCGTCAGTCCGGGTTTCGTACTCCATTCGGACTGTCACCGCGTCTTCGCGAGCTTTGAATCCGGGGCGTTGGCTGACGAACTTAGCTGCTTGGAAGGGGTCGTCACCGCCGACCTGGATAGTCACTTCCTCGAGGAGAGGTGTTCGGTCAGTCCCAGCCTTCGACTCAGCATCGCGACGGACTTCCGAGAACGCCCGTGAGGCGGACATCATCTTTTTGCTCGCCTCCCAGGACTCGTCGGGTTGGCAGTCCTCACAGCGGCCACTAGCGTCCAGCAACCGCTCGCTGGTGACTTCCTTCCCGCACGAACTGCATGTCGTCTCGGACTGGTGTTCCTCACAGTAGTAGGGTTCGCTGCCTTCTGGGTTTTCAACCTCCGTGCCGCACTCGGCACAGGTGGGGATAGTCCGTTCGGGCCGTTCGATCTCGTCCAGATGATCCTTGACGAGGGCATCGATATCCAAATAGACGAGGAACGCATCGCCAATCTGGACATCGCTGTCACGAATCGAGGTCTCGACATCAGGCGAATCCGCCAGCTGCTCAGGGTGAGGCCAGGAGCCAGGGTCTGTGGACCCTGTCCAGTAGACCGTTCCAGACTCTCCATCCCAGTATGCGTACCCGTGATCCTCGACGAGAGACTCGACTGTCTCTCGAATCGGCTTCGTACTAAAGAGGTAGTCCAGGCCAGGTTTCTTTGCGTACTGGTTGACCAGCGCTTCGGTGGACATCGAGTCCTGCGTCTGCTGCCACAACTTCTGTTTAATGTGGTGGACACCTCGAGCGCCGGCGTCTCGTTTGATTACCTTTCCTTCGAGAGTCGTTTGCACCGCATCGACCAACGTGGTCCCGCCGTTGGACTCTGTGGCGCTTATTGTGAGGTGGGTCAGTCCATCCTCATCAGGATAGTATAGGTGTCGGTAGACGTTGCGGACGAGTTCACCCAGCATCAACTGGGCCTCGTCGCTCCGTTCCCGAAGCTCCTCAATCTGCTCGGAGGACAAGTCCGCTTTCTGTTCGGGGCTATCGAGTAGGGCCTCGATAGCCTCGAGACGCCTAGCCTCTTCGATTGCAGCCTCCTTTCGGTCAGCATCCGGGGCGAGGAACAGGGCGTAATTCTTGTAGATACGCGTCTCGGTCTCGCCGTCGTGCTTTGCAGCCTTCTGCTCGTAGAGCTGAGTAACCTTCCCAGGGGGTGTCTCGCCACCATCTTCGACGGCAGCCGTATCTGGGTGCATCACGGCTAATTTGGGCGCGTCGGGCGTGTCCGGCAAATCAGCCGGTGATTCGGGGAATTCGACGGGCTGAAACCCACCACTGCCAACTTCCTTCGAGAGGAGGCGGTTCTCGAACCGGGAGTGAGCACTGGCTTCGGGCGTTGAGTCGATCCGCTGGTCGATGATGCGAATAAGATTCGGTTCCTGTTTGAACCGAATTCGCTCCTCCTCGTAGAGATAGTAGCAGGCGACATCCATATCGTCCCCTCGGAGTGCCGAAAGGGCAGCATCGTAATCATCGAAGTTCAGATCTGGATGGCCAATTGCGAGGTTGAGATCAGCGTGAGTGAGGCCAGCGGCCTGTTCACCGTACGCCAAGCTGTGCCAGAGTACCGTTGTCGTCAGATGCGTTCCAAGCGGAGGCAGGCCATTTTCGGTCCACTTCCGATCCTCAAGCTGCGCGTGTGCCGTACCATCGTCGTCGTAGATGTCGGCAGTCACCGCCGGACCGAGGTCCACGAAGTCGAAGAGCCGCTCGCGAAGGATCGTCTGAATACCTCCACCGGGATCATCATCAGCCACCGTAAGGTCATAGATTCGGATCCAATGACGATCGTAGCTGTCGGGCTGGTGGTTCCACAGGTAATAGACAGCTCGGGCAAGCAGGCGCAGGGCGTCGCGAGTCCGCTGGAACCGCGGAATTGTATCGATCTTATCTGTTAACGCATTTATCAGCGAGGGGTGGAACGGGTACTCGCGGGCAAGCACATCCACGTAGCTGGCGTCAGTAGCTTCCTGCGGATACTGTCGCCCCCCCTGGTCATAGAACTGGAAGTACGATTCAGCGGCTTCCCGTGCAGTTTCATCCGGGACCTGACTAAACAGGCGATGTTGGAGCACCTGTCCAATCTCATTTTCGTCAGTCGGGGTGACCGTCTTGTGCTGCCGACGGCCGATTTCGTTGACCTCCTCAATATGGTCACGGACGCCATCACGAACCCGGTCCGCCTGGTCGCCAAACGCCGTATCCGCGATGGAGTATACGACTGTAACGTGCTCCGATTCGGCAGCCGCTTCGAGGAGCGCCATCACGAACGAAAGCGTCTGATCGGCTAGCGTCTTGTCGCCGACAGGCGTGCCCGCGGCTTTGTTCATGTAGTCGGCGATTTCGTCAATCAGAATGAGAGCCGGCTGGTCGTACTGAGCGAAAAGTTTCGAGAGCGTCCCCTCACCAGGTGCGGCCTGGTCTTGATCGTAGTCCTTGAGATACTCGTAGCCCTCGAGGCCGTAGAGTTGGTACGCGAGCTCCCCCCACATCGTCCGAGTGTTCGGAGCATTCGGATCATCGTCGGAATGGCGGGCATCCTTGCTATCAGCCTTCGTTCCGATGAACACTCCCGTCGCTATATCGAGGCCCTCAGCTACCGCATTCTGATAGTCAGTCGCAAGTTCCTCATCACCGTCCAGCAGGTAGTTCGAGAGATTGTCAATATTGGAAGGATTCTCAGCAAGATGGTAAGAGGCAATGAGGTCGTGCGTTTTCCCACCACCAAATCTCGTGTCGAGACAGAGAATACTCGAAGTATATGATCCTGGGTCGTACTCTGTCGTCGCCAAGAAACGCCCCGTGAGATTGGAGAGCAACGTACGGAGCCCCTCCGTGGGGTAGGTCATATCATAGAATGAGTCGGGGTCCCGATATACTGGTGCTGCCTTCTCAGGGTTGTGGACGACGGTCGAAAGTTTCGCAGCGAACTGTTCTTCCTGAAGTGAGCCGTCCAAGACATCGTCCCTGGGCTGACAACTCTCGAACAGAGAGGGGTACCCGCTACTCATCGGTTTTCTCCGTCGATGATGATTCAGCGTCTGGTTTGGACACGATCACGAACTCATCCTCTGAACTGTTCTCGATAATCGCTTTGGCGATCCCCTTCGACTCGGCGACATCAACCTTGATGGCGTCTCCAACCTCCGCACTGAACTTATCGAGTTCAGGTCCCGACAAATTCACCCGACCCGATTGACCGGTGTTCTGTCCAATTGTCTTCTGAGTCATCTGGATAGTCACATCACCTAACGGGAATATTATAACCTTTACTTAGTCTAAGTTCCCAATTCGGGTATGTTAGTTCTTCTATGGCACCTCCCCCCACCACCCCCTGAATACTAAGTGACTGGGGCAAATCGGTCTACTCACAATGCAGATTAATCGCGGTCCTCGCGACCACCGATACGGAACGTACTGGGGTCGTATTCCGGATTGTATGCCGAGGCACGTCCCATTAGCAGATCTCGGGGACTTCTCTGTCCCCCGTAAAGAGGGGGAACCACCCTCTAGGGAAGCGTTCCCCTATCCAGTAGTCCCGGTCACCGACCAATACCAGTTACATCTGTTTCCGGCACCTGACCATATCCGGCCGATGCTGGTTCGGCTCACTGATGGTGAAGTACTCACTGATGGTCACGAACCGTACGGATTCTGGTTGACCGTCGATGGGATTGCCGAAGCTCGAGAGACACTCATCGCACAGGCAGAGAACTATACGAACCAGACGGCACCTCAAGAGCTCGAAACTGCCCTTCAAGACGCACTCGCCACGGATGAACTGCTACACGACATCTTCTCAGAGCAGCTCACCGAGAAGCTCCGTCCACCGACCGTTCGTTGGCTTCGTGACCGTACCAAGTCTGTAAGCGCAGACACTGTCGAATACACCGGTGGAGCGTACGTCAAAACGGAGTGGACCATCGAGTTGGAGCCTGAATCAAATAGGGGAGAGCGCTCCCCACGGACGCTCGAATTCCATACCGATGACCTCATTCAGCAGGATTCGCAACGGTTCACGGTGGATTACCGGCAGGTCTTCCGCCAGCAAATTCGATGCTCGAACACCTGGTGGATGGATCTCAGCAGATACTGGATTACCTCGGCAACGGTCGAAGATATTGTAGACGACGATTATCCCACAGAAAATGAGTCTGCATTTTCTCTCCGCCAATCTGGGAAGGCAAAGTACCACCTCGTACGGAATGAAACTGGGGCGACCGTCTGTGGTCATGAAGCCCGTTCAGGCGACACTCGACAATTCTCCCCAGATACGCTCCCGATGCCAGCAACACTCTGCAATCATTGTTCCAGAGAAGTCAAACGACACCTGATTCCCAGGGCATAATATCAATCCGGGATGGACCGCTGATTTTGAACAGCTGAACGCGATGGAATCATGCGGTCCTCAACACTGTTTAAATCGGGGAAGAAGCGGTACAGCACCGGGATATTTGACGTTCCAGTCGTGGTATCTTCGTATGAGTGTCCCCGATCTTGACCCGATACGAGAGTCTCTTGATGCCAGAATCGAGGAGCTGGAAGAGAAGCAAAAACGAGAGGAAAAGCGGCACGAAGGAGATGGAAGTACACCCGCGGTCTGGGACAAGGTGGAACCGAAAATTCGGCGAGAAGTCGTGGAGGACTGCCAGGAAGATCTTGATGGCGTAGAGGAACAAGACGAGCTTCTCCGCATATTGGCTGAATGGCGCCGTAACGAAAACCGAGAGTGGGAATTCAACAGGAACAGTTCCACGATAGAGAACGAGCGAAACAGCATCAAGAAGGCTGAAATCCGAATCTGGAACGAGGATCTCATAGAACTGATTCCCGAGTCCGAATTCAAGACCTGCGGAATCTGTGAGTCTTTTCAAATGCCAAAAAGCGACCGACGCAAGAGTCGAGAATTTGTATGGGAATGTCCTGACTGCTTCTAGTCTGAGCGCACGAACATCTATTATGCTGACAACAAGAAGGAAACTATGGGCGCATCTGATTGGGCTGGCAGGATGTGTATGCGGTTAGAAGAGGAGTTTGACATAAGCGATGACCGGGCCCTCCGTATCACGACACTCGTTCGACTACTCCGAGGAGAAGGATATGAGGCTGTCTTTGGTGAGTACGGAAGCGAGCGACACCAGAGACTCCAAGAGCAGCTGATCGACGAACTCGATAAGTCACTCCTCGAGCAGTCCGGCAATACGATCGAAGAACGCTGGAATAACTTGATGGATGAGCTGGACTGTCAAAGCCGCGCCGATAACGGAGTATATCTCATCGCCTGGAGTGAACACGAAGCCGACGACTGGCAAAATCCCGGTGTAACGAGTTCCCGCCCGTGACCTGATTCCGGAAATTCCGGAAACCTTCGATTTTCGCGAACAGAAATCGCGTTACCGCGCCAGGATTCAGTTATCGCCAAGAGGGCTAAATGGAGTATTTCCGGAAGCAACCCGGTCACGTTTTTAGTATTAGCCAGAGAACCCTTCGATCAAGCAACTATGATCCGCGATGCTCGCGTTCTCCGCGCCGGGTTCGTCCCTCGAGAAGTTGAGCATCGCGACGCCGAAGTCAACCATCTCTCTAGTGTCCTCGAGCCGATCACGAACGGTGAGCCTGCCGACACCGCCATCGTCACCGGCCCCAGCGGAACCGGAAAGACATGCATCTCACAATTCGTTACTGAACGGCTGCGAGAAGAGGTTCTCGACGTCGAGGCCACCTACGTCAATTGTTGGCGCAACTACACTCGGTTCCGTACCCTGTACCAGATTCTCGACGATATCGGCGCGACGATTGACATCCATCGGCAGTCGACGCCGCACGACGAACTCGTCGACCGCCTCCAACAGCACGACGGCCCACGAACCGTCGTCATCCTCGACGAGGTCGACCAGCTGGAAGATCCCAGCGTCATCTACGATCTCCACAGCCTCCCGCAGTTCGCGATCATCTGCATCGCAAACAAGGAAGAGGAGCTGTTCAGCCGCGTCGACGACCGCCTCGTGAGTCGGCTGCGCTCCAGCGAACACGTGCGGATGAAGCAGTACCACGACAAGCAGCTGTACGACATCCTGCGTGCTCGGGCGAAGTGGGGGCTCGACGAGAACGTCATCACCGACGACCAGCTCTACCGGATCGCCGACGCAGCCGCCGGCGACGCCCGCCTCGCAATCGGCATCCTCCGAACGGCCGCTGGCAAGGCCGATCGCGAGAATCACGAGCGCATCACCGACGACATCCTCCTGAACGCCGCCGAGGATGCCCGTGCTCAGATTAAGCAGAAGAGTCTCGATTCACTCACTCCCCACCAGCGGGTCGTCTACGACATCGTTCGCGAGCACGGCCCAGTCGGGCCGAGCGAAATCCACGAGCACTACACCGGAGAAGTCGATGACCCACGAACGAAACGGACGGTCCGGTCCTACCTTTCGAAGATGGCCCAGTACAATCTCCTCAAGGCCAAGGGCGCGAGCCGGGATCGAGAATACGCGATCATTGAGTCACCGCCTGTTGCAACAACCACTTAAAATGTTCCAGAACATCGATACACTATGACCACGCTTCCCACACTGTTCGAAACCTTCCTGTCAGAGATCCGCCCGCAGGACGAGCACAATGATGCCTACAAGGAGGGCCACCAAACCCTCCGCGATCACTTGCAGACTGACGAGGACATCGACGAGTTCTACGTTGCAGACTTTCTACAGGGGAGCTACCGTCGGTGGACGGCACTGAGACCTCAGGAAGACGAGAAATCTGACGTTGACGTCGTCTTTGTCTCTGATCTCAGTAGTGACCTTGATACCGACGTAGCGCTGGAGAAATGCGAACCGTTCCTGAAGGAACACTATGAGGGGCAGTGGGAACCGAATGCCCACTCCTACAAAATCGAGGAAGATAAGGTGGAAATCGATCTCGTCCTGACAGCGGCACCCAGCGAGTCAACACGTGAAGCCATCAAATCACTGGGTTCACTGGACGTGGGGACAGCCCTGACTCCGGACGACCTTTCAACGGTGGCTAAGGCCCTCAATATCTCAGCAGATGGTGACGACGAGTGGAAGGACGAACCGCTCAAGATCCCACATCGAGATGAGAACGAGTGGGAGAATACCCATCCGCTCGCGACTATCGCCTTCACTGTAAATAAGAACGATATCACGGATGGTCACTACGTGAACGTCGTCAAGGCCATCAAATGGTGGCGGCGAACGAAGACACCCGAGGTCGAAGGACCGACAAGCTATCCCCTCGAGCACATCGTTGGCCAGTGCTGTCCTGACGATATCAACAGCGTCGCCGAGGGCGTGACAAGGACGCTCGAAGAACTCACACGGCAGTTCAAAACCGAGGCAATGGCTGAGGAAACCCCTACCCTGCCTGCTCACGGTCTCCCGATAACCTCCGAAAATGACGTCCTCAAACAGATCGACGGGAAAGATTTCGCGGAGTTCTACGATGAGGCAGAGGGTGCCGCAGAACTCGCGCGGACAGCACTGGATGAGGAGGACAAAGAAACATCGAGGGAGTACTGGTACCAGCTCTTCGGTGAGCAATTCCCTCCGTTCGGAAGTGACGACGATTCTGACGAGGGAGGGGAGAAAGCCATGTCAGTAGGGTCGTCCTCAAAGGTAGAGGATCCATCGGATCACCAGTTCGCCGAGTCGGACAGCTGATGAGATAAATGCCCCCCTACGAAATTACAGAAGCCGTCGCAGCCATTGCCGAACAGGATGGGGTCACCGTCCTCAAAGACCCATATCGACACGATAGCAACGGACGGTGGATTGTCAAGATCAGGCTTTCTCCAGACGACTTAGAATCCCATCCGCACGTTCCACGCGAGACGGAATGGTATCTCCATCTACGGGATACGTACCCCGCCGGTTCAATTGGGATCTACCCTGCGGATCAAGAAGAAAATACCATTACCGCCACATTCCCACACCAGAAGCTGAACGTGGCCGGGAGCGACGATACCCCGTGGCGACGAGGCGATATCTGTGTTGCCCGCTATGGGCACACCCTCAGTCAAACGGGGGCCACCGGCGAACCCAGCACAAGCCCTGATCGACTCTGTTGGCATATGGACCGAGCATTGCGGTGGTTAAGGAATGCTGCGAAAGGGGAACTCCGGAAACCAGACGAACCGTTTGAAATCCCGGCCTTCGATACGAACTCGGCTTCGGCTACGACTATCGCATTCAATGAGACGCAGGAGTCGTTCTCAGACTGGAGGACAACGTATGGACAATGGGGGACGGTCAATCTCCGCCCATTGCCAACTACTGAAGAAACATACGCGACTGGTACGTTCAAAGATAGCGACGATGAAGTCGTCTATCGGCCACAATGGGGCGGATACGTCGATTCGAACCCTGTTGGCTCTATTTCCGGGGCGTGGGCATTGTTAGAAGAGGTACCGATTGAAACCCCGTGGGAAGCCCCGGAGACGTGGGAACAGTTAGACGTATTTTTCGATGGTACCGAGACTGACCCGTACGAACTACGGGCGAATATCAAGCCCGTCTTGGACGATGAGCCGGTCAAGGTCCTTCTAATTGGATTCCCTATCCCAGCAACGGTCGATGGCGACCCCGAGATCATCTATTGGCAACCAATCGAGATACAGGAGTTCAAAGATCCGAATGACCTCTCCGGCGGATTTCGAGATACTGGAAAAGGGCCTGAGATAGCCGAACGGCGGGAAGCCGGAGAGGAACAGATTCGGTGGCTGGACTCGGACAACTGGTCGCATGAGCAGCTCACCAGACGCGGGCATATGACAGAGTGGTTCCTGGATCGCAACATCGTGGTCATCGGAGCGGGAGCGCTCGGCAGTATGGTTGCCGAGAACATCGTTCGAGCTGGCTGTCAGCAGCTTACCATCGTCGACAACGACACATATGAGATCGGCAACGTGGCTCGCCACACACTAACAATCGATGATGTGGGACGAAACAAGGCGACAGCAATCGCGGACCGGCTCGAATCAATTGCACCGTACGCCCAGGTACTTGATGTCGACAGTGCCTTTCCGCCGAGCGGTGAGTTGCCGGAGCCAATTAGAGAAGCGGAGGCAGTAATTGACTGTACCGCGTCACGGGGAGTTCGTCGCGCTCTGGATGCGAATAGATGGAATCACCCGGTCGTGTTTTGCTCCGTTGCGATGGGTCGGCGAGCGAACAGGTTGTTCTGCTTCACAGCTTACTCACATACCTTCCCGTACAGCGATTATAACGAAGCGTTCGATCCATGGCGGTTACAAGAACAGATCGAATGGGACGAAGATGAGGATGCCATCCCCGAACGAGTGGGCTGCTGGCACCCAGCATCAGTTATCCAAACGGACCGGGTGATGACGTGGGCAGGGACAGTGACACGGCTTCTGGATCAGGCGACGGCATTGAGCCTGCGCGAGAATCACTTCACCGTACTCGAGACAAGTAGCGGCGACGAACTGCCGACCATTTCACAGGCCACACCTCCCTTCCAGGACGGAACAATATGGCGAGCACCGGAATCACCAATCACCGTACAGATTCCGGCCACGTGTCTTGAAGCGATGTATGAGCGCTGCCGAAAAGAACATCCCTGTGAAACGGGCGGTATTCTGGCTGGAACCGACCGTCTCGATGGACCAGCACTGGTGGTTAATGCCCGAGACCCACCGCGGGACTCCATTCAACAACCAACTCGATTCCTCCGCGGAACCGACAAAGTCGAGGAATGGCTCAAAGACGCCAGGGAGAGCATCGGCATCGACTATCTCGGTGAATGGCACTACCATCCTGGAGCTTCACCCGATATCAGTCGGGACGATCGGACTGCGATGAATGAAATCGCCAACGATGACGGCTACGACTGCCCCCATCCGCTCCTCTTCATCGTTGGTCAGGACGAAGAAGGTCAGTTCACGATTAACGCCTATCTATTCCACGATAGTAAGGAATACGAGCAGTTAGAACGGATTGACAATGCCGATGCGGCTACAACTCTCAACGTCGGTGACGATACATGACTGATCCAACTGGCCGTGTATTTCTCAGCTATAAACACGAACAGACGGACGTCGCCAACTTCCTGCAAACGGAACTGGAGCGACACGGGGTGCCGATTTGGCGGGACGTCTTCGATTTGAAGCCGGAGCCACTCAGAGATGAGATTATCGACCAACTGGAGAACCCGGAAACAGCCAGTGGGATTGCGCTCGTCAGTGAGGGCGTAGCCGACTCCGACATCATTCTCAACGACGAGTTGCCGGGATTCAACAAGCGATGGGACAGTGATGACGAATTTTTCGTGGTCGTTGTGCCATGTCCCGATATTAGCGTTGGAGAAGCCAAATCGATACTCAACGAGGCACCGATACTCCACGACTTTTCTGCCTGGAAAATGCTTCCCCTGGAGGCGACCACATCTGACAAAGCTACAGATATCGTCCAGGCCGTCTTATCAGAGCGGATCGAGCGGATAGATGGGTATTTGCCGGACGGTGATCCTCTCGAATGTTCACTTGACACCTACGAATCGCCGGCTCACAACATCGATCCAGCGATTGCAATCGACTGGTCAAGATCTTTCGAACAGGGTCCACCATCCCAAGAAGTATGGAACCAGCGTCTACTCCCGGCGTTAACCAGGGTAACGGACTGTCTAATTCAAAACGCATCGGGCCGCCCCCTCCGCTTCCGTGGCCGAACGCATCTTCCCGCTGCTTTCGCGGCCGGTTACTGTCTCCCAACCACACGTCGAATCCAAGCAACGTGGATGCAACCCACCGGCCCTGCCGGAATGACAGAATGGACACTCGATATCGACGAAGAGGAAAGCGGGCTAGAAGGAGATCTCCAAAGACAACCGAATCACGGATCGGAGCTTGCGGTGCTTGTCAACATCGCTGCCGATGTACAACCGGAGATAGACCAGATGCATAACGACCTTCCGGATTTCAACGGCGTTCTCAGATTGACACCGGAAGATGGGCCTGATGTGGAACTGTCCCCGGCACAGGCAACCCATGCTGCAGATGTTTTCCGGACCAATGTACGAGACGCGGTCAAAGAACTGCCAAAAACATCGACCATTCATCTCTTCATAGCTGGCCCGATAGGGCTCGCCTTTCTTTTCGGGCGAAAATCAAACACACTCAGACCGATCCAGACCTACCTCTATAGCAAAGACGAGGGTCGATACTATCCCGCTGGTCGGTTACAGGACCAACCACTTTCAGACGGCTCAGACAACGCCTCGGAAGAGCAGTAGGAAATCAACCACCCATTTCCATCCAGAAGATCCTCAATTCGCTCAGCCCTCACCAACGGGTTGACTACGATATCGTTCGCGACCATGGGCCGCTCGGACTCAGTAAGATTCACGACCGCTACACAGGAGGTCGATAACCCTCGAACGAAGCGTACCGTCTGAACGCATCTCTCGACGATGGCCCAGTACAACCTCCTCGAAGCGGAGGTGACGAGTCGGGATCGAGAGTACTCGCTCGTCGATTCGGCAGCGGCGTCTCCGGTGCAATGACCGTGACGCCGCCACCTACCCCGAACTGAACTCGCCGAGGCCCGATTGCTCGTGGTCCAGCGGCTCGATGACCTGGGAATCGTCGTTGCCGGGATTGTTGACCCGCGTCGAGATCTCGTAAGCGTCTAGATCGTCCTTCGGATACGGCTGGCACAATTCCTTGCGGGTGTCCGGGTCTGCAGCGAGCCAGTCGGACTCAACGTCCTGTGGAAGGACGACCGGCATCCGGTCGTGGATGGAGTTCATTAGGTCGTTCGGCTCTGTCGTGAGAATCGTGACGCACGGGATCGTCTCGTCGTCGCCCTCCCAGACGTCCCAGAGGCCGGCCATCGCGAACGCGGGGTCGTCCTCGCGATAGATTCGGTAGGGTTGTTTCGCCCCGCCGTTTGGTGCTTTCCATTCGTAGAACCCCGACGAGGGGACGAGACAGGGGCGCGATTCCCATGCCCGCTCGAAGACGCGTTTCTCGTCGGCAGTCTCGGAGCGAGCGTTGATGATGCCCTTCTCAGGCTCGTCCGCCCAGAACGGAATCAGCCCCCAGTGGTAGGCGTCGATCTCGTCTGGAGCCTCGTTCGTGACGATGTGGAGGTCATCACCCGGCGCGATGTTGTACCGGGGTGTGTACCCGCCGTCCGTGACGACCTCGGCGTCGAAGCGAGCCTCGAGATCGGCCTGGTCGATGAAGAGGGAGTTTCGGCCACACATATCTGAGAGTTCGGAGGGAGGCATCTTCAACGTGGTCGCACAAGAATCTCACCGGTGTCCACTTCTTAACCAACATATTGTCCCGATGGGCCTAGGTTGTTGGTTAACCACGGCAGCGATCGTCGAGCCGGATTCTGGAAAACAATTGAAGCTCGACGTCGCAGCGATTGCGTGCCCGACGGGTGAATAGTGGGCCAAATGAGGGTGGAGAATCTCCTAATGGCAGACGGTACACCTAAACAAACGATAGAAGAGGCTACACTAACTACGCTCATACAAAATGACCCACATACTCGCCGTATCTGACTGGCGTTCCCAACCTATTGACGATCTCTACACTATTCTCGAAACTGTAGAAATAACTCCAGATCTACTACTGTATGCCGGCGACGACCTCTCACGTTTCAAAAACGCCGATAGTGACACGGATCATCTTGCAGAACTGGCTCGTCTCACGAAGCACCAACAATCACTCTATGTCCGAGGAAACGACGACCTCCCCCCGCCAACCGGCCCTCAATTCGATGCGGAGTTTACCACCGACCTCCACAGAACACCATACACTCACGAGGACCTCGTGTTCATCGGTCAGGAAGGCTCGACCCAGGGTCCTGGTCTCATCACCTATACCGAAGACGAGGTTCAACGACATCTTTCCGAACAACGCACCGCTTGTGAAGACGGAACCCCTATTCTGGTCACTCACACCCCTCCCTTCGGCATCCTCGATATCGGTAAGCGATTCGGGCAACAACATATCGGATCGAAAGCAGTCAGGAGCTTCTTAGACGACATCCAGCCACCAGTCACCGTCTGCGGTCATTGCCATCAATTCGGAGGCAGAGCTGAACTCCTCGAATATGGCACGGTGATCAATATTGCGTCTCACGACGGATTAGACGACCCAGGAAGATACGCACTCATCTCCATCGACGCCTCGAATGAGTCTATCGAGTACGAGTTCTACGACACTCGGAATTTGCTAGGAAGCCGACTGACTGATCTCGTCCAGGTCGGGAGGAACCGAGTGGAACAGTTCAGTGAGTTAGGGATTACAACCCCAGACGAGATTACCGAAAAACGGCGTGCTGAGCTCGAAGCCCTCCCTGGAGCCTCGTCATGGCACGTGGACCGGTGGATTGCTCATCGACAGGCTTTCGAAAACGATGAGGTCGTGATTCTAAACGAGTCTACCTTCGACATCCTTCACGATACGAACCCTCTCCTCTTAGACATAGAAACAGACCTTCAGCAGGACCGGATTTGGCTGGTCGGCACCTACAGCTACCAGAACGATGCGTACCGACAATTCTTCGATCCGGACGACGAGTCAGCACTTCTTCAGGAGCTGTCTGAGTACCTTGAGGATCATGGCTCTGAGCCGATTATCTACCACGGAGGGAACTACTTCGACGAACAGTGTCTACGTCGAAGATTCGAAGAACACGGCATCACTAAGGGGGTCAACCATCTCAAAATGTCGACTCGAAATGAAGGGGTCAAAGGAATCGCAGTTGCACTACGCTCGCGAGTTCCGTCAAAAAGCCACCCCCCTATTTCGCGTTGTAAGCGAAGTCGGAACCCCCGGGAGCAGCGAATACGACGAACGACACCCCTATTTCGAGTTGTAACGCGGAAATCCGCATGAATATCGAAGCCCCCCGTCGGGAGACACCCCTGTTTCGAGTTGTAAATGGTGGTGGGTTGCGTCGGTCTCCACAGCCGAGAATCTAGTTCAGGAACGAGCTCATCTGCGCTTTGGCGATTGATCGCATCATTTCTTCTTCACGCTCCAGCTCAGTAAATCGGTCATCCTCCAATATTCGTTCCATGATCGCCTCGGGGTCCTCAGCGAGATCGAAGTGCATGTGGATTCCTTTCCCCCTGCCTCGACCACGTCGGTCGAACTCGAGGATGCCGTAGGTCGCCTGTTCAGTGACGTGATTGACGAAGGTCTCTCGACCATAGGAGTCGGCGTCGAGGGAGTCGCAGATGTACTGGTAGAGAGAATAGGAAGGACCAGCCGGAATCCAGTCGACACCTGCATTTGAATAATAGTCCGTTGCAGCAACTGCGAAGATGCAGAGCTTTTTTTGAGTCGAAAGCCCACCGATGTGCCGTAGCTTTCTGTCTGAGTCGTATCGCTCCTGGGCAGTTCGAACGTGGGTTTCGACAACACGTTCATCACCTTGCTTATCAGCTAACTCTCCGGACCATCGAAGCAAATCGATGGCCTTCCGTGCATCACCGTGCGTTTGAGAGCCGAACGCTGCCACCAGAGGAACAACATCATCCGCGAGGGCTTCTTGTTTGAACGCATCTTCGCGGTTTCGGAGAATATGTCGAAGCTGCGTTGCGTCGTAATCCTCGAAGAAAATCTCGTCCGGATTGAACGAGCTGTTCGCTCGACTATTGAGGTCGGACATGAAATCGACGTAGTTGGTTATCGCGGTGACGGAGACGGGTCCGTCAAAGCGGCCGAGATCACGGGCCCGTGAGAGTTGGTAGAGAAGCGAATTGTATTCCGGTTCTGAGTAAGGGCCATCAAGCATATCCACCTCATCTAAGACAAAGATCACCCCATCGTAGTGCTCACGCATTATTTCCCACAACCGCTCGAGTTTCTGGTCTGTCGAGACACCGCTCTCGGGGACCCCAGGTTCTGCATCGATGTTTAGCGTCGCTTCTTGAATGAGACGATAGACGGCACGACTAGTCGTACCTGGACCCTCGCAGTTAATCGAAAACACACCGAACCGCATTCCCTGAGCCTCGCTCAGTTCGACGATCTTCTTACAGACTGCATGAATTATCAGGGATTTCCCGGTTCCAGACGGTCCAGTCAGCAACATATCCGGAATGCCGTGGTCCTGGAGAGCAGGTTTCAGATTTGTGATGACGGTCTTCAACTGCTCATCGCGACCAACGATCCGATCTTCGTCGATTATAGTATCCGGGCGAACCAAATCCTTGTTCTCGAAGACAGTCTCGACAGATTCGGATTGGAGTTCGTCCATAATCGAAATCCCACTGCCAGAATTATCGAGCGTGGTTTGACTGGTGTCAGACTCGTCAGAATTGCGGCCCTCAGGACCGTTTGGAACATCCTCTATAGAACCAGACTGTTCCGTCCGATTATCTGTATCCGACTGTCCATCACCCATACCACAATCCTGTGTAGGCCTAGTATAAATAAGTGAAGGCAACCTATTTCGATTTGTAACGTCGAGTATTCGCCCGGTGGAGTAACTCAGTCGGCAATCTCTCCATTCAAAGTCTCGAACCATTGTCGACGCGGTGCCACTCCCCTATTTCGAGTTGTAACATCTTATCAGAATTCAAATGGAAATCAACGAGACACCCCTATTTCGTGTTGTAACGGCTTGGGAGCCTCTAACACAGGTTCGGGATGTTCCCCTTTCACATTCGTATCAGATGCAAAGAGTATATGGAAAGTTCCACACAGATGTCGAGAGCCTGCCCCCCAGACATCTCACACGGCGTACTCGAATGAGATCAAATGACGTCCTCGAGGAGAGAATCCCACACCCCCACCCCTTTTTCGAGTTGTAACGCGAAACGACGGGAGGGACAACAGAGGTGCCGCAAGAGACGCATCGCCGTGAACCTGGCCGGAGAGGAGTTTAAACCACGATTCTCACCACATTCCCCGTGCTGATCCACGGCGACCCTACTACTCACGGATACGTAGGGGAACCTACGTATCGTTCGTAGATATTGTCTACTACGGGTGTGGTGCGCTACCGTACTACATAAAGATTCTCATATTGTGGTACTATGCCAAATACCGGCTTTAGGACCATTGATTCCTCTGGAATCCCGCTATTCAGGCTGTTCGAGCCTTCTTCGGCTCTCACCCCCACCCCCATCCTCGTTCTGTTACAACTCGAAAAAGGGGTGGGGGTGTCATCCACGTCTTGTGGGATGTTCGAGCTCGGCTTTAAATACCAATACGCGGCTAAACGGCTTGCTCATGTCTGACCCATCGACCGGCGGCCCGTTCGACACCGCTCCGGACGCTTCCTCAACCATGCCACTATTCTCTCCCGTCACCGCAATGAACATCTACCACGCCGTCACCGACCTCGGTTATCCGACCGAGTACGTGCCAGTCGTCGCCCGCGCCCTTGATGAGTTCCAACTCGTGATTTCCGCTGCCAACAACGGCCACTTCCTCCTCGACCAGCTCGTGCCACAAGCCGAACGGTTCGAGGTTCTCGATGTCGACCACGTCACCGGGCGCACCCGCCTCGATGATCTCCTGTTCTTCAGCGGTCCCTACGCGATGACAATGCTCACAGACGCCATTGGAATCTCGATGCCCGAGCTCGAGGGCCCTGCCACCGGACACCCGAGCCCGACGTCGCCCACCTCCTTCGGCGTCGACGACGATCACCGCGATCACGGACGCGAAGTTGAACCCGACTATGGATACGCCGACATCGATATCGACGTTGATCTCGACTTCGCGCTCTCGCCGCTCGACGAGGACCGACTCCTCCCAGGAATCGACTCGCACGTGTTGCGTGCTGAAGTCCAACAGATTGCAGAACTCGCGTTCGCTTACTACCGGACCGAACCCGGCTTTATCGACGAGCTCGATCCCGTCGTCGACTGTACCTTCGTCGTCCGATCAGCTCCCCACGACGATATCGTCATGGCCGAACCCGGTCCGAAAACGGCCCCCCTCCCTAGTGAAACGCAAAGCGTCTAGAACCTCAACAGATTCTTGACGACAACAACTCCCGCGAGCATACGCATACTGCTCGGGGCTACATCACTCACCTCGCTTTTCGTCGCGAGAGACGTCGTCATCGCATCACCCAGCGAAGAGCCCGCATTACCGCGCGGCCGACCGCTCGAAAGACCCGGAGCCCGTTGAACCCACCAACGCCGTAGTCCCTACCTGTGGGATAACCGTGAATTCCGTCATGGCAGTACTGGCAGACTGTCACCAAGTTCCCAAGGTGGTGCCAGCCACCATCCCGGAGCGTCTGGCGGTGATGTGCGTGCAGAGGGACACCGCCATCCCCTGCGTGGGGGCCACTCCGCCGCCCACACTGCTGGCACGTGTAGTTATCGCGCTGGTAGACTGCCTTTCTGCGAGCATCCCAGTCCGGCGGATACTTCCCGTCGTGCGCTCGCGGATCATCATATCGACCGCTGATTCCAGATCGACCTCCAAACATGGCTAGTCGAAATCGGCGTCACCCGCAGAAGGGGCGCGTTGCTTCCCCAGATCCCCCGCCGGCTGAGATTCGCTTTCAGCGCCCGTAGAATCGACGATGTCGTCATTCGAGGACGCCAATGGGGTTTCGGACTCGATTTGCTCCAGGCGCTCGTGGAACGCGTCCTCGTTGAGGCTGGCACCACTCTCCATTTCGTGGCCGCTCGCAGCGAGCAGGTCCTGTAGTGCGAACGCCGCGACGTGCGCGAATGACGACCCATCGTGGCCGTACTGCTCGCGAGCCAGCGCCGCGACCTTCGGAGAAGTCTCTCGTGCAGTATGAACCCGCTCGAGTGTCCGTTCCGCTGTTTCGTACACCCACGCGTTCCGCGTCTTGAGGTCGATGACACCGATGTTCTCGGGAACGACCGAGACGTTCACCGAGCCGTTGTCCGTCTTGTAGGTCCGCGGCTTGCCGACAATCGTGACGAACTCCGGCGGCTGTATCTTCTTGAGTTGGGTGCGTGCATCCGTCTGATACTCACCGGCGTACACCCAGAATGTGCCCGTCGGATCGACGACGCGAGCCCGGAGGTACTCTGCGGTCTCACCGACGTCTTCGATATCCGTGACCGCCCCGGCGATGCAGATCCGGTTGGCTCGCTCGCCTGTCGGGAGCGCGACGTAAACCGGCGCTCGCTCATCTTGCGAGGTTTTGAACGTGTAGGTCGCCGTGTTCAGCTCTGCGGCGAAGACACGCTTGGCGACTTCGCGAGTCGGTACATCCGTCTGCTGGGGCGTAGGGTCTGCTGCTGCCATGGTTCTCAGTTCCCTCCCGCAGCTACAGGCGCGTCGTACGTCTCGGGGAGGTCCTCGATGTTCTCGGCCGTCAGGCCCGGCCCATCGTAGCCGTACTCAGAAAGTAAGTCATCGACCACGTCGTGATACCCTTGAGCGAACGTTCGATTCGGGGACTCTGAAACGTCATCGACCAGAAGATACCGACCGAGGATCGGCCCCTCGACCGTGTAGCGACGCCCGATGAGCAGCTCAGTCAGTCGGCGTTCGACCACGCTGATGTCAAGCGCATCCGACGCTATTTGTTTGGCTTCCTCTAGGTCGATACCAGTCACGACTTCTGTCAACCCGGCGGTAAACAGACACTCTTGGACGGATTCCCCGTCGTCGAGGACGCCCTTTATTCGGAGGTCGAACTCACCCCCGTTCGGACCGTGTTCGCTGCACTCTCCCTGCTGGATCACGCGCGTACATTCCGGGTCTGTGCACCGCTTGATGAGCCCGGATTGACTCTGCATCGCGACGAAGACGCCATCATAGACGGTCGTCATCGTTCCGACCGAACCGACTGCCTCCGGACTGTCTGCGGCGTGTTCGATGATTTCGCTACGCGAGTTGATCTTCAGCGAGTAGTTCCCGTCGTATTCGTCGACGACGACGTCTTTGAACGTGTACGTCGTGCCTTCCTTGAGGATGGGTGGGTTCGACTTCGCCCACGCAACGAACTTTAGCCGGCCAGATTCGTCACCGATGAGGCCGACTTGATGGATCGAGTCTTCGCGAGGGTCCCAGTGTTCGACAATTTTCGCTCGCACAGTCACCCACGCACCGTCAGTGGTACATTCGGCGAGGGGGAGGGGGTCATCGGTCGTTCCCTGGTCGCCGCTCCGGAGTGAGGCCCAGAACGCTTCCGCATCTACTTGGGCTTCTTTGAGGACGTGGTTCCGGACGCTGTCGAAGGCCGCGGTTCTCGGCACTCGATACGTGTTCACGTAGGAGTCGAAAAGCGTCTCAAGGGCGTCGATGCCGTAGTCACTTTCACGGTCGTCGGGCAGATGGGGGGCCACCTGCTCGTGAAGGAGTTGGGCATCTTCTCGGAGGGTGTTCATGTCCGCCCGAATATACGCTCTATCTCGCTATAAATTCGGCCAGCGGAATCGACCGTATTCGGTCGATTTCCGTCGCCATCCCCCGCAATCCCGCGTATCTGTGGCAGCGAATTCCTCTCCTCCGAACGCCCTCTCGAACGTGTGGAAAACGCCCCTCCATCGAAGTGTAATATTGTGTCCTCAGCGACGGGATCGGGGACATCGCAGTGAGCGACCCAGGTTGATAGCGACCGTTCCGTTGTATCGTGTTGCGACCGACAGTTGCACAGTGGTTGCCGTGGGAGATACGAGGATAGAGAATTCGGAGCTGGTGGGCGAAGGCGGCGGGTCGGAGATAGCGAGTCAGCGATTCCTACGCAACAGAGTGAAGTCACCAACCGGTTCAATTGTTGCGTAGGAACGGTGCCCTAACTCAACTCGCGCTGCTGCGCCACGCAGAAAACCTTCGTCGGCCGTTCCGGGGCCACCGGATCACGGGGGAGGGTATCTTCCCTACTGGTAACCGCGAGTTGGGCCTTCGGTTCCCTGTCCGGTCGCGTCGTCCGCTCGGATGCCCGCTTTCGCTTTCGTCGGGTCCACAGTATCAACATCCGAATCGGCGTCGGTTTCCGGGAGTTGGTCAGTCTCATTCTCCGCCGCCAACTCCGCCGACAGCTCCTCGAGGGCGTCCTCCGAGGGGAAGTCCTCGCGGGTAACTGTTCGCGCATTTCGATGTGCCGCACTTCGCCGAGCCTGTCCCACGAGGTTTGCGAGATCTGCGCCGGTCAATCCGTCGGTGTGGCGGGCAAGCGCCGCGAACTCATCGCCCGAGACCGACGCGGGAATGCCGTCGAGATGGGTCTTGAGAATCGCGTGGCGAGCCTCCTCGTCGGGGAGCCCGACCTCGAAGTGCGCCGTTAGGCGACCCGGTCGGAGAATCGCCCGGTCGATATCGCCCGGCCGATTCGTCGCCGACACCACAATCGCTTCGCGGTCATCCCGAGTGAATTGCGCGAGGAACTCGCTCGTGACCTTTCGATCCTCGGCATGGGCGCTCTTCGCCGTGTGCTCGCGAGCGCCGAAGAGATGTTCAGCCTCATCGAGGAAGACGACACACTGCCCGATCTGGTCGGCCTCGCTGAACAGTGTCTTGACCTGGTCGCTACTTTCGTTGATCCACATGCTCGTCACGTCCGCCGGCGACAGCTCGACGAATGGAATGTCCAGTTCCCCGGCGAGCGCTCTCGCGAACATCGTCTTTCCCGTCCCCGGCGGGCCATACAGGAGGATGCCTCGCTCCGGTTCGACACCGAACCGTGAGAAAGGGTCACCCCCCGTCTGTGCCGCTCGCAGTGGCTTGAGTACGTCCTCGCGGAGGGCGTATTTGAGGTCGTAGTATCCGCCGATATCATCGAACGATGTCTCCGAATGTCGCCAGTCATACGTCAAGTCAGAAAGCCACGGCCGTGACCTGTGGTTCTTCGATTCCGAGTTGTGCACTCCGGTAGCCCCGTGGCCATACGTGTTCTGCCCGGCGGGGGGTGTGTTAGAACTACGACTAGTCGAGACGGCCCCCGACGCCGATTTCGTAGGGAGCGAGTCGTCCCACTGAGGATTCAAGAGGTCGAACTGATCTTTCTCGGGTTGGTTGTCGATGAAACTGAGCGCTATGTACGCTCCGCCCGCCATCGCTAACTCCCATATGGTGGCGTCGAGGTAATCGCTCATGCTGGCGTCCAGCACCGGGGCAACCGCTCCGATGGACCCTCCGACAATATGGATAATAAGCAGCCCTGGAATCGTAAACAACCACCCTGCCGCAATCGGAGGATAGAGCGCTCTGCCGGTGATCCTCCATAGAATAAAAACGAGTGATATCGCGATGAAGGCCAATAGGAGCGCCCCCTGATAGTTTCCAAGTGAATCGCCAGTCCGGGAAGCATGAGCAAAGAACCACCAGGTGATGGGCGTCGTGAGTAGAACCGCTTCGATGACCCTGCCCTTCCTGCCGTAGGTCGGAAACTGGTCCCAGGAGCGGAATACTGCGTATGCGAGGTCGACGACGAGTAGCACGCCGAGAATGGTCGCGACGTCTACGCCGGTGGGATTGAGGATGTTGATTGACATGGGTTAGTTTCTATGATGTCCTTTGTTTGGTCGGGGGACGGGCGAGCGTCTGTGGAGACCACGGGCAGTGAAACCACGGTCACGAGCCGCGTGTGGATATCTCACCACCCTTAGCCCGTTGTTCGTATTTATACTCGCTCCCCAGTGTACGGAGCACAATCGCCCCAGAACCCGACCGAAGACTCAGATTATTACAGCCCTCCGTCGTTTCCGTCGTCAGGGTTGGACGGCTTAGGCTGGCCGCCCGATGCCTTCCCGAAATCTGAAACTCGGTGATTCAGGTTCTCCTTCGAGCCATTCGAGCCGATCATCGGCTGCCCGGCCCGGCGACCCATTGAGTACGCGAGGTAGGAATTGCCACCTACTCCGCCGACCATCGCTGCTGCACCGGCCCTCGCCGTGAACACACTAGCGTTCTTGCCTACTCTTGCGCCGGCGTTCACACCTTTTTTGCCGACGTTGGTACCCTTCTTGCCAATGTCCACACGGCGCTTCAGTGTGGAGTTCTTCGCAACATCGGCCTCAGCGGTCGCGATACGCTCACTGGCGTTGCGTTTGTCGGCCTTCGCCTGCCGGTACTCTTGGGTGAGGTTGACCCTCCGAGCCGTTCCATCCCTACCCATATACTCCATGTTCCGGTCGAGCGTATCGGGGTCTGTCTTGAATATCGGCGTCTGATTCTCGTACGGCTCGCTCTTGAGGAAGCCATGTTCCTTGGCCTCGGCCATATCCATCTCGTCGTTCGCCATCGCGTTTTGGATGAATTTCGCTCGCGACGATGCCGCTTCGTGGTCGGTTTGGAACCCAGACAGCGCAGACTGCGCCGAGTCCAGCTTCTCCGATGTCCCGACGTGATCGAGGTGGGCCGCCGCCTTCTTATGTGCGCCCTGCTTCACGGTGTTGACAGCGCCTTTCGCACGGGCCGTCATACGACTCGAGAGGCCAGACCCGCCAGCCCCGACGTTCGCACTTCCAGCACTCCCTGCGCTGGCGCCCGCTCCCGAAGCTGACGCGCTCGAACCGCCCGATGCACCGCCAGCAGCCGCGCCGCCGGACCCACCGGCAGCACTCCCAGACCCGCCAGCAGCTGCACCACCGGCCGCGCCAGCGACAGCGCCGCCGACAGCAGCAGTCACAGCCATCGTCGCGACGGCCGCAGCCTCGCCAACCCCGATGGGCTGGCCCGCCCACGAGATGAGTTTCCAGACAGCTACGATGAGCACGACCGGGAAGAGCAACATCAACGCGAGCTCAGCGAATATGAGCCCAGTCTCGCCAGCGACATTCTGGACGATTCCCCCTGCGCTATTGGAACTCCCGCCCGTTGCTTGGAGGATACCACCGTGTTCGATGACCTGGAAGGCCAAGACGATGATCGCGATGATGGGCCCGCCTAGCAGCGCGAAGACGCCCATCCGCATGAACGTCGCGCCGACGCTCCCGACCGACTTGAAGGGGCCCCGACCTACGAACCAGACGACCGCAAAGAACGGCGTCCCGATGTAGGCCATCCAAATCATGAACCAACGAAGTAGCAGGAAGAACATCGCCAGCAGCAGTGCGAGGACTGACAGAATCGCGGCGATTACCGAGACGATAAACTTCAGTGCCCAGACGCTGAACGTCGTGGGTGCGCCGACGAGACCGCTCCCGTACCCGTAGTTCGCCATCCCTGGGTCAGGGTCGAGGTCCAGAATCGCCATCGTGACAGCGTTCGTCGCGTCTATCCCGAAGCCCCAGGCAGGCTGGGAAATCCCGATGAACAACAGAACCATCACCGTCCGCACGACGAGGTCCATCAACCCGGATTCGCGGTCCTCACTAAACGGCCACGCGATGAGCGCCAGCGCGATCATTATCGGGAGCAAGACCAGCGAAATCTCGAACATCCCGGTCCAGGCTCCGTCCGCTGCCGTCGAATCATAGGGGTTCGGAACCTTCAGCAGGCCCTTGAGGAGTTCGTCCGTGAGCGCCGTCGACAATTCAGTCGCCACGGAGATGAGCGTGTCAACGAGCCATCCCCAGAACGCCTCCGCGATCGAATCAGGAAGGTCACTTCCCAATTGCAGCGGCAGCAGTGCGACCTGCGGAACGACCGCCAACAGGAACGAGGAGGGCATCAGCGCTCACCAGACGCCGGAACGTCCGTCACGGAGCCGTCGGGGAGGCCCGACGATGGCTCCGGGGTACTCCGGTCTTGACCGAACTCACTGGAGAGCTCCATGTCCAACTCGCGATTCGTGATGTCCGGCATATCCGTCAGGTTCAGCTCAGACTCGGCATCGTCAGGCCGATGGGTTCCCTCGCGCTCCTCGATGTACGTCCACGGGTCGAGATTGTTGTCGATCATGAAGTGCTCGAACTCCCCAGAGTGAACCTCGAGCCGGCGACGACCGTGTTTCGTCGTTGACAACAGACACCCGGAGTACCCGGATTCTTGCCCACGCGGGGCCGACTGCAAGTACTTCACTTCAGCCGGCGAGAGGTCGAAGTACTCCTTCGTCGCGTCCGAGACTGACTGTGCATAGAACAGCATCTTGATGTCACAGTTCTCGTAAATCTCGCGGCGCTCCTCCGTCCGCAGGAACTCGTGGGCCGTCTGACTCATCAGCGTCAGCCCGGCGTCGTAGTGCCTCGCGTGGCGGATGAAGAGGTTGATGAGATCGCGCGTCGACTCCCGGCCCAAGAGGTAGTGGGCCTCGTCGAACGTCACGTCGAAACGGTTCGGCGACCGCTTTGCCTCGAGATACGCCCACTGCAACATCGCGTGGAGGATAAGCGGCATCTCGCCTGTGTCGGCGAAGGAACTCATGTCCATCACGACCAGTCGCGAGTTCAACTCGAGGTTCGTCGTCCCGTTCAGATTGTGGTTGATACCCCCCGGCTTGAACGACTCAAACTTCGGTTCGAGTGACTTCGCGACCTCCTGGTGCTTCTCCGAGGGCGTGAACACTGCCATCGGAACGGAAATCCCCACGTCGGTGATGGGCTCGCCGTCCTCCGAAAGGACGCCCATCTCGCAGAAGTGATCGAACTCCACCTCGTCGACGAGGCCATCTTTGAGCGCCGCCTGGTAGCCACCGTGGGTGATGACCTGAACGCCCCGGATGAGATCGTCGATGATCGGTGATTCGTTCGCGTACGTATCGTACTCTCCGAGAATAATCCCCTTCGAGAGGTACGCGTAGTGGACCGCCTGAATCAGCATCCCCTCTTCCGCAGCGGGGAGGCCACCACGATCTTCGTAGTGGGTGTTCAGCATCTCGACCACCGAGCGCACCGTGAGGGGATAGGTGTCCTCAGCCGCCCCGAGGTCACCTGATGGCGGTTCGATATCCATTGGATTGACCTTCTGAGCGCCACCGAAGCGGATGACTTCGCCACTCAGTTTCTCCGCAAAGAACGGGTAGTCGTCCCCCGCCGGGTCGAACAACACACACTGTACCGTCGGGTCGGCCAACAAGCGCCGGTAAATCTCGAGCTTCCGGGCGTAGGACTTCCCGGACCCGGTCTTCCCCGAGATGACCATCCCGAACCCGGAGTGTGCATAGCGGTCGATGATGACCGGACGACTCGTGTCGTCGAATCCCATCATGATGCCGTCCTCGTCGTAGATCGGTGGCTCGACGAGATTGAACAACGTCGCTAGTGCCTCCAACTGTATCGGGTGGACGTTCTTGATCGTGTCCGTCGCGAGTGGGACAATCGTCCCGTTCCCCTCGATTTGCTGGTGGCGAAGGACCGTCGTCTCGACGTCCTGTTCGGCGAGGATGGTGTCGACGCGCTCGCGCATCTCCTCGAGTTCCTCGTGGGAATCCGCGATCAACTCCAGATAGATGGCGATATCGTACACCTTCGTCGTCCCCCGGACCACGTCCTGAAGGATGCGCAGGAGGTCCTCGCGCTCGAGTTCGTCCTGGTGGGTGTCCGTTCGTCCTTTCCGGTTCTTGAGCGCCAGTGCAGTCGTTGTCTGCGTGTAGCGCCGCTGGAGTTGTTGGCGAGTCTTCGCAGCGTTTCGCGGCGCGATATGGAACGACAGCCGGAGGTCGACGTCCGCAATCGTCAGCGGCACGAGCCATCCGAGATTGACCTTCCGAGGGAACCCCGTCACGGTCATTATCTGAACCACTTTCTCGTCGCGAATCTGGAACTCGGGGTGGCGCTCCATCGCGCGAGGCGCGACGAGCTTCTTATCGAGTTTCTCGCGTTCGTCGAGCGACTCGATAGCCGAGACCAGTGGGAGCTCTTCGGCCTGTAGTTGGTAGGCCGCCCACTCGATGTTCTTCCGGGTTGCATCCCGGTCGAGTAGGTCCAGATACTCAAGCGCGAGTTGCGTTTCGTCGCCCGACAGATCGTCGATCGGGATGCGTTCAGTCGATTCTTCTTCAACGTCGTTCCGGCCGAGGAGTCTGTGTAGGGGGTTCATCGGTCTGCCTCGTTTCGCTCATCCGCCATGTCCGAGTCTGCCGCCGTGAGCGAGTCGTCAGCAACCGCGTCATCAGTCATTTCCGCGCTCTCCTCACACTCTGCCTCGGTCGCGTCGACGTCCGATTCCGATCGAGACTCTGCGTCCGACTCGACATCGGCATCGGTATCGATGTCGACGACAGGAGCGTCTTCTGTGCGTACTGCTGCAAGGCCGCCGTCGGTGAGGGTGTCAACATCCATTTCGCCGCCGTCGGCGATGGGCGTCGTGACGAGGTTCGAGAGGTCCACCTTCTGTCGGGATCGCACTGCAAGTACGACACAGAGGAGCAACGCGGCCAATCCGGCCGCGTACAACTCAACCGTGAGCGTCGTCACAGCGGCGTTCGAGTCCCACTCATAGGGGTACGCTTCGAGGAACAAACTCATCGCGTAGCCCACAACGCCGAGACCGACCAGTGAGAGTGCCTTTGTCTTCCGCCCCGAAGGGAAGAGTACGACGAGGCTCAACAGGAAGACAGGAAGGCTCACCGCGCCGGTCGTGAACGATGCCGTCCGCGCCAGCCAATAGATATCCGAGCCACGGGCGGCGGCATCCATCGACCACACAAACGCGCCTAGGGCACCCGCGCCGAGCAGGAAACTCAGTAGGCCAACGAAGACACCCGCGTAGATTGCTTGCGGGACGACCGGGCGGGGACCGTGACCCACTGGCCCGATGTTCCGTGCATACCACCGCAAGACACGCGAGTTCGACACTCGCTCAACGAAGTCGGGGTGGGCGTACCCCCCATCACCGACAGGCGAGAGCGGGTCGGCATCCGACTCAATCTCGATTTCGGGGTACTCATCGGAGATTCGGTCGAACTCGAAGTCGCCATCCTCATTCGCCTCAGCCTTTGCCGCCGCAGTGACGTCAAAGGCGGCGTCAGCGACATCCTGGGCGTGATCGTCAGCAAGCGTGTAGGTCCCCTGCGTGAACGAGATGGGCGGCTTCTCCCCGTGGTACACTTCATAGAGAACCTCGAGAACAGCCGCTCGCGTGTCGAGAATCTCCGTTTTGACCTGCGTCTGCGGGAGTTTCGAGGCCACGCGCTGTGCGCGGGCGTTCACTTCCTCGATGCACGCGGCTTCTGTTTCGCTGTCCGTCTCGATACTGTTCCCACCGGGGAGGAACGCCCGAAGTTGAGCCATTACTCCGTCGTCGGCCTCTTCGTCTTTCGCGACCGACACCGCGACGAAGAACTCGCGGTCACGAATCTCCGCCACATCGACGACGTTCCGGAGCCACTCAGCGTGGTACTGCCGGCCGTAATCCATCAGGGGCGACTCGTCCAATCCGCTGTCTGCATCGGCATCTCCCTCACCCGCCCCGATGAGTGGTCGGTTGAGATTCTCGAATCGCTCCAGGTAGGGCTCGGGATCGTACGCCGTCGTCATCGAGAGGATTTGCGTCGGGAACTGTAGCCCGCGTAGGAACGTCATGAACGACAGGTAAAGGCTATCTCGGCGTTCCTCGGAGAGGATGAGCCACTCACGGGGCTGAACCCGCATGAGCATCGCGTAGGTCGTAGGCGTTTCCACGACGCCGCCATCGCGGACGTTCTTGAAGTCCATGAGATCCAGCGTCGAACCGGCGCCTTCGTAATCAGTCATTGTGTGTGTCTCCGGAGATTATCGTCGAAACCGGCCAATCCGAAGCGGGGCCGGGATCCGCGTCTGCAACCGTATCCGCAGTCGATTCTCTGTCCACAGTATCCGATTCGCCACTCTCGCCCGCGTTGGGGCGCCCCGTAATCCAGCCCTCGAACGGCTCACGATACGCGATATCATGCTCGCCAGCTTCCGGCGGTTTCCAGAGGTACTCCGTCCGCCCTCGGAAGTGCCGGGCCATCGCTGCCGCATATCGAATTGGGCGTTGGCCCTCCGGTGTTCGCTTATAAACTACGAGGCCGACGAAGGCCCCGATGATGACGAACGGCGCCGTGACTAAGAGCGGAAGCCCGATCGCGTAGAGGATGATCGGGACGATGAGCGGCGGACCTACGGACTCGGCCAGCTTCCGGGCCGAGACCCCAAATACCTTCGAGGAAAGCAGATGCGACGCCATAGGAACATCCTTGCTCATCCAACCGCCTCGTCAGTTTCCGACGCAGCGTCTCCAGCCAGTTCTGCGTCACCGTCAGCGTCGACGCGGTTCCCAGCGCGTAGGTGTTCCGGCGTCCGGAACTCTTCCGGCCAGTGGCGTTCGGCGGCGAGTAGGCGCTGCTCGGCTTTCAGCAACATCCCACGCCACGTGAGGCCGTAGTTCTCACGGACGGAATCGAGCCATTCGTACTCCTCTTGGGAGGTAATCCTGATGCGCGTACTCCCGGGCATCAGTACTCGCCCCCGTACTCGAAGTGGTAGTCGTCGTAGACCCTCCACTCGTCGAGGTCGTCCTCGTCCGGGTGGTCGCTCTCGCACCTTTCGTGGCGGAGGACATCGCGAACGTCCTCGTGTGCTGAGTGGGGATGGAGAAGTTCACCCTCTTCGATAGCACGGGCTTCCCGCACGTCCCATCGTTCATAGGCCCGCGCACGGTCGGCATCGAATTGTGGCGGCTGTCCCGAACCACGTTCAGGCGCGGCCGTGTGGTCACTGTTGTCCGCACGGTGGCGCTGCGTAACAGCATCCGTATCGTCGTCGCTGTCACCGTCACCATCGCCGCCGAACGCAGAGATGGGGATCTCGGTCGTCGCTCGGATGCGCTGTCGCTCGCGGATTTCCTCGCGCAACTGCTCGGTGATTTCTGGCCGACTTAGCCCCCCACGTTCCGCCCCCGTGGGGCTGGGAAGCGTCGTAGCGAGTGCTGGGTGGAGCTCTGTGAGCGCCTTGAGCAAGTCTATACTTTCTGCGTGCTTGGCCCCCTCTAGCAGGACACCGCGCCACACCATCCCGTGTCGGTCACGGAGATTGCGAAGGCGGTCGGCCTCCTGTTGAGAGTGCCAATCAACTTGGATTTCAGGCATAGGAGGGTGTTCTCATTGATTGAATTGTGGACAGAGTCCCGGGTGGCACTCCCCCGAGCGTTGCGGGCCGCGCTGGACGTCTCGACACGCCCAGCAGTCTCCCACCCATCTCGAGAGAGCCAGTCGTCGCTCGGTTCGCAAGCGACCGACTGGTGATAACCGGGATTTTCCATCGACACCCGTAAGCCGTCCGCCCTTAAGGAGTTTTCACGGCTACATTTGATGTAGAAATGTGGCGGATGTGACGCTACATTCGATGTGGTCGAAGAGAGTATTTAGCCGTTGACGGCTTTCCGTCCTGCACCACACACCAACGTCGTCACACCAGACGGTGCGTGGAGAGAACACCCTCCCATGTTAGTCTTACAACCCGAGGTCTTCGAGGTTGCCAGCCGATGGCTCATCCTCACTGGATCTCCCTCAATCACCAGTACCGCCTTCGACGCGCTCCTCCTCTCGGCCCTGGATACTCTGCACGCCTCGTTCGTTCCACTCCAGTCGGGCTCAGATCTGAGCACGCTCATCGCAGATTTGAAAGACGCGATTAAGCTCCCCGGCTGGGTCGGCTCCCTCCTCAAATGGAGCGGGCTCATCACGATGATTATCGGCATCATTGCGTACTTCGTTAGCCCCTCCGTGAACAACCGGCGACGAGGATTCGCGATGGCGACCACCGGGGTCGTCATCTCGATCATCGGCTTCGCCTTCCCGGTCTTCATCGGCCTGATTGATTATGTCCTCTCAGGCTGACTCCCCCCGGAAAGAGACAGATAGCGTCCCGACGGAAACGGGTCAGGACGACACCACGCTGGGAGGGCGTGTCGCGTCCGCCGGTCGCGCTCTCCGAGCCCAGCTCTCAGGGCGAGAGCGAAGCCTCGGTCTCTCCCGACACGGACGGAGGACCAGACTCGGATTCGGACTTGAACCTAACACCGAACAGCATCCGTTCTAGTTTAACGCGACAACCGACCGCCGTCTGTTGATCTGATATCGTCGCAACTACCCGGTTGAGAAACCCGGTGGAAAGTATGACCTACAGCCCACCGGATTCAGTCGTAGTTGACCGGATTCAAAGAGCGTTTCCCTCCGATGAGTTGCGCGAGCGCGCTCGCGCAACGAATCTCGTTGAACGTCAGCGCAAGTTCGACATCGTTGCACTATTCTACACACTCTCGTTTGGCTTCGCTGCCGGCTCAGACCGCTCTCTACAAGCATTTCTCGAACGCTACGTCGAGATGGCTGACTGCGACGAACTCTCCTACGCAGCGTTCCACAACTGGTTCGAACCGGGCTTCGTTGCACTCCTTCGAGAGATTCTCGATGACGCTATCGAGAATCTCGATACTGGACGAACCGACTTGAACGGACGTCTCGAACGCTTTCGAGACGTCCTGATTGCCGACGCGACTATCGTTTCACTGTACCAGGACGCCGCTGATGTCTACGCAGCAACTGGCGAGGACCAAGCTGAACTGAAGCTCCACCTCATCGAGTCACTCTCGACAGGTCTCCCAACACGGCTCCGCACAACCGACGGAACAACGCATGAACGGAGTCAGCTACCCACCGGAGAGTGGGTAGCTGACGCCCTCATACTCCTTGATCTAGGCTTCTACGACTTCTGGCTGTTCGACCGAATCGACCAGAACGGCGGATGGTTCGTCTCCCGCGTCAAGGACAACGCGAACTTCGAGATTGTCGAAGAACTACGGACGTGGCGGGGTAACAGTATCCCGCTGGAAGGGGAGTCGCTGCAGGCCGTCCTTGACGACCTGCAGCGACAGGAGATTGATATCCGAATCACGCTCTCGTTTGATCGCAAACGAGGGTCGGGCGCAAGCGCGACCCGGACGTTTCGGCTGATCGGTCTGCGCAACGAGGAGACCGACGAGTACCATCTGTATCTGACGAATCTCGGCAAGGAGGGCTATAGCGCGCCCGATATCGCGCAGCTCTATCGGGCGCGCTGGGAAGTCGAGTTGCTGTTCAAGGAGTTAAAATCGCGGTTCGGTTTGGACGAGATCAACACGACCGACGCCTACATTATCGAGGCGCTGGTTATTATGGCAGCAATTTCGCTGATGATGAGCCGTGTAATTGTGGACGAGTTGCGGTCAGTTGAGGCCAGACAGCGTGAGGCCGAAGCCGCCGCAGACGCCGACGAGTCGGCGTCGCGGCTCCCTCGGCGTCGCTGTTCGCTAGCCGTGGAGCGGCACGCTCATCTGATTCAGCTATATCTCATGGTTGAGTTGGGTTACGAACTACCGGATTTGGACGAGCTGTTGCTGTGGGCGTCACGAAATCCAAATCCACACAGGAAACGGCTACGCAGCCAGGTTGAATCGGGTGAGTTCAGCTTTGCTCGCCACTAAACTAGAACGGATGCACCGAACAGTTCCCACACCGCGTCCACGCGTGCATTACGCTGGCACTCGTGGCATCACTGCTACTCGCGTCCGTCAGTGTCGTCGCTGCCGCTGGGCTAGGACCCATCACCGCAATCCCCGCCCCCGACCCCGGCATCGAGAAGCACTACGACGATACCTACCGTATTCTCGCGAACAACGATGACGACGCTGACCCCGGCGATATCTCGTATAACGGATACTTCGAGAACGACTACCCTTACGGCCCGGTCGAACTCCAGGCCAAATCGCAATCGCCCTCACAGACACTTCGATATGCCGCCACGCAAGATGTTTATATCAGGGACATCAGCGATTTCCAAGCCGTCCCCTATCAAGACAAGTGGACTCCCTATGCTGATCTCCTTTCATACCAGGAAACGGAGTTCCTCCGAGTCCATGGCAACAACACCTACGACGGCCCCCCGAGCACCGATGGGGAATGGTTCGTCCGCGTCACCAGTCAATACGGCGAGTGGCAACCCGTCTACAATGCTGATGTCAGGTGGAACCCCGACGCAGGAGAACACTACGTTGCAAACCCCGAGGAAGCGCTAGTCCACGAGGCCTACTACTCGAACACGATCGCCCGAAACCTCCACGCTGCCCGCCAGTATACACAGTACGCCCAGGACTCCGACCGAGTCGCCATCCCGATGATGAACGGCCGAGAACTCTACCCGACCAGCGATGGGGCGAGTATGTCCCGGAAATGGGGGCAGTCAAATTTCGACACCGTTCAAGATTCGTGGGTCGGCATCAACCACGTCTTCGGCGGGGTCTGGTATCGCGATAGTTACGTCGTGGGTGGGGTTCCGACGCGAGGAGCCTACGTCCCATTCGACCACCGAGCCGTCACCCCGCCGGACTACAGCTACCAAGACCAGTGTCGGAAGAAGCACATCCACCGGCGAACGCACACTCACGACAACTCCACCCACACGCACACAAGTACCCACTGGCACTACTACGACCGGACAAAGTGGGCTGAGTACGATCTCATCAACTCTAGTGCCGAAGTGACCTCTGTTCGGCTTGACCGTCCCGGATTCAGCGGCGACTCTGAGTGGGCGAAATTCGGCGACATCACTTGGATAGCTATCGAAGACCCGTCCAGCAGGCCTCTCGAATACCCCCGAGGCGAATACACACTCACTGCCACCCTCGAAGTTACCAGTGAAATCGAGACTCGATGGGGTATCACGAGCTCACAGTGCAGCGAATTGTCGCGATCCAGTACAGATACCTACACGCACACGACGCAGTACAGCGTCCCTGTGACGATTACCGACTACGATTCGCCTAACCTCAACATCTCCGTCGTTCACATCGACGGTGAAGGGGATGACCGCCTGCTCGTCACGTGGGACGGCGATCAGGATCTCCCCCACGACCCGTGGAGACAAATCCAGGTCGACATTGACGGGAAGGTCGTCAATTTTGACTCACCGTGGCGATTCTACGGCGTCTCACGGAACGACGAAGTCGTCGTCCGGACTACGAGCGGGTCGCAAACGCACGCTGTGACTCACACACAGGATGACCGCTGGCCGGCCATCTATCACTACCAGACGAGCGTCGCCAACGTCACGATGGGCTTCCCGCTCCCCCAGAACGGGGCTGAACACCAACGTTGGGGCTATCTCAGGCCCGTCGATATGCAGGTCGCGGCCCGGCCAGGCGGCGCACCGCTCCCTGCCGGCGTCAACGCTCCCGATAACGACGGCCCGACCGAACTCTATACCCAGTACGTCGTCTCCGTTAACTCGAATGACCTCGATACTGGTGAGACAGCGTCCGCGACCGCCAACAACCCCTTCGGTGCGAAAATCGACCAGCCTGAGGTTTCTACGAAACCGTACTCTCCCGCCGTCCTTCGACTGATGGAGATCGATCGGTCACCGACGGGCGAGGGTCACGAGGGCACGCTCATCCTGACCGATACGACCGACAACTTCCTCGCCGGAAAGGTCATCACCGTCATCCAAGGAGACGGGACGGAGTGGACCGTCACCACCGATTCTGAGGGCCGTGCCCCTGTCACGTGGAACGGCGTGTCGCTTCGGGCCCGATACGACGGTGACGTGTGGGACACCGGCCCGGACAATCCCTACTACAAGGGAGACAGTATCCTCTATCTCCTCCCGCCGGGAGAGATAGCGTTCGCAGCCGTCGGCACGGTCGGCGAGTACATCTCCGGGGCGATCAACAACACGCTCATCTTCGTCGAGTGGCTCGCGCTGGGCATCTTCGCGTTCTGGTACGTGCGGATGCGCCGCCGGACGACCAAGCGCGGTGGGGGGAAGAAGGCATGAGTAACGTCGGCGCGTTCGTCGAGCCCATCCTCCGCGTCTACCAACTCGCAGAGATAATCGGCCGCTATGGCACGCTCATCGCGCTCGTGATCGGCATCATCGGGTGGTTTTCCGCCTCGAACGACGCCCGCTCGATGGCCCGGTACCGAGGGATGGCCGTCGGTGGCGCGGTTGGATACGTTGCCATCATCGCCCTCGACGTCATCTACGACGTGCTCGTGTTCATCCTGGGAACGCAATTTCTCCCCGCCGGCTGGCCCTACGGTGCAATCACGGGCTCACACGCCACCTCGCTCTCGCAACTCGGGACCGCCCTCAGTCTCGTCCTTGAAGCCCTCGGCCTCGCTATCTTCATCATCGGGGTGACGTGGTGGGCATTCGGTAGTCGAGGCTCACTCGCCGACGCACGAGGTCGGCGGGGCATCGTTATCGGACTCACCCTCGTCGGAGCGAGCATCGGCGGCAACGTGTTCAGTACGCTCGCTTGGATACTTCTGTGACCCACACTGAGCACACCTGCCCTGACACACGACGCACACTGCCACACTCAAACCATGACCTCCACCACCGACCCGAAACCCGAAGATACCGACCCCACCGATCTCCCGCTTCTCCCCGAGGACACTATCGCCAGGCGAATTTACGACCGCATCACCGACCGGCGCGTACTCGCCGTCCTCATCATCGTCTTTGCTCCGATGATCGGCTGGGTCAGCTACACGATGTACTCCGATTTCACCTCGCCTGATTACGCTCGAGCGACTATCTCCGACGAGAACGGGGCCCGCCTCGAATCCGTCGAAGGCCCCGTCGCCGCAACCTGGCGCGAACACTATACGGGACTCTCCGAAACCGATTCACTAGAGGCAGGAGAGGGGATGTTCTTCCTCCACGACCAGGAGAAAGAACGCGCCTACGTGATGCGGGAGATGGCGTTCCCGATTGACATCATCTTCATCGACGCTGAGGGGCGAGTCACAGCGATTCACCACGCCGAACTCGAAGAAGCACCCCTCACAGAATACCGAGGTGTCGGGAAGTACGTCCTCGAAGTTCCCTACGGATGGACGATGGAGAATGGTATTGAGGTCGGCGCTACCGTCGACATCCGGTGGGGACCGCCGCGATACCGTGGCGGTGGCTCTACCGTCGCTGCTGCCACGGTGGTCGAGAACACACCTCCGCAAGGTTCTAATTAATTGACCCGCCGGGAATCCAGTTCCCTTCGAAATCGCAGAAGAATGGTTCTGTTCGGTTTATTCGTCGTCGCTTTTCGAGAGTGTAATCGAGGGGATATACACACTCTCGAACTCGTCGGGTTCTGGGAATTCAATGGTGTCGAGCAGCTCGGTCACCGCCTCGTCGAACGTCTTGTCGACGAAGGGGTTGAAATTCTTGTACGCCGTGAGCCGCGCGTGGGTCTCTCGACGGAGACAGACGTTGATCTTAGTCGAGGGCCCGTCGCACTCGCTGTCGAGACTGGAGGAACCGTTCGAGTTGGTTGTAGACATTTCTATCACCTAGTCGAAGAAGGGCACTAGGAGGGTGTTCTTCTTCACCATCGGTCAAGCGATATACAGATATATATCTATCGTACAAAAACCCCGAAATCACAATCATCCGTACTCAAAACGGTCGCCTTACATCCGCTACATTAGATGTAAACTACTCGACTTTATCTCCAAACGTGGCGTACCCGGAAACCGGGAATCACATGAACACCCTCCGAGTAAAGAACCTCCTGAAGAAGCACAGCACGGGCCTCATCGTGGGTCTCGTTGTTCTGACTGTATTCGTGAACCCTGTCGCGGCTCAGACCGCTGCTGACGGGACTAGTGGACTGGAAGGCATTATGACCAACCTGTACGACACCGTTCTCCTCGTCCTCAAGTACGCGGGTCTCGTCGGCCTCGCACTGGGCGCAGTCGTGTGGTTCACCGCACGCAAGAACAGTGACCGTGCAGAGAACGGGATGTGGCTCATGATTGGCGGAGCCAGCATGACCGTCTTCTACTTCGGGGTGACCATCTTCGTGGCGCTCCTTGAGTGGATCGCGGCTCCCTAACCCGTAATTTGTCCGAGAGCGACCACGCGGAACCACCTATCACCAGCCGCCCGTGCTCGACGTTCCCAGCGAGCCCTTCTCGGGCGAATTCTTTCCCAGGTCGATAGCGGCAGCCACAGATGAACGTGATAACAGGAACACCCACATGAGTACCGAAACTTCCAGACTCGAAATATACCGGACCGCTCTCCCGGATGGAAATAGACCGTCCGTTGCACGAATATTGGTGGGGAGTGCATCTACCCCCACCTGCGAGGAGGCCGACCCGCAATGAGTAAGCCAACCGACCAGGCTGAAAACGAGCGCAACACCACGAAGCCCCCCGGCCGGGACACCCCCGCTGGGAGTATCTTCGACAAGAAAGGCGTCAACCCCCGCGACGCCTGGGAGCTCAACATGGCCAAGCCGTCGACCGGAGCCGACACGGGGCCGGTGACCGAGACGGGAACAGACGACGGCGACCGCAGCGACGTCCCGGTCGAGAAATCGGACGGGCCGACTGAGCTGGCAAAGTCTTCGGTCAGCAACGGCGCTGGAGACAGCGAGCGCGAGGACCGACTCGACCCCTACGACAACGCCACCACGGGCCCCGGAAAGAAACTCGGGGATCCCATCGAAGCCCGGCCGTACATCCATATCTCGCCTGCCCGCGAGCAGGTCACGCCCGGTAACATCATCGCTGGGCTCTTCGGCCTGTATCGGGCCGGCGTCACCGACACCGGGCGGTTCAACCTCGCCGGTCGCCTCGGCCTCAAAGATACAAAGAAAACCTTCGAGTTCGTCGTCCACAAGCCGCGAGCTACCAAACGCTTCGACTTCTACCTCTCGGTGACGCCCTATGACGCGACCGCGTTCAAGACGCTCGCTGCCAACGTCGCCGCGATGTACCCCGAGTCCTTCGAGTTCGAGATCGTCCCGTTCAACCCTGTGGCTGCGTTCGCCAGCGACAACGGCAACGCACAGGTTGGCGGCCGACGCATCGCCACCCTCGAAGATATTGGCGACCTCGAACGCCTCAGCGGGTTCGAGGACCCCACCGTGTTCGAGGACCACGATATCGGCCGTGGCGACGGTCCCTCCCCTGAAGAAGCCGAACAGCAACTCATCAAGAAAGGCGTCCCGCTCCGTCCCGAGGAAGTCTCCGAAGAAAAGCGCCCCTCGCTGGTTCGCTGGAAAGGGATCTCCTCGAAGAAGAACGACTGGATGACGCTCCTGCGGCCGTTCAGCGACATCGCGACGGACAACGACGACCAGTATCGGTCGCCCCTCAGCGTTCTCCTCGAACAGGCTGTGCACTCCGACGACCCGTTCATGTTCCAGGCCGTGTTCAAGCCCCGGCCAGACTGGACGGGCGAAGCCGAAGTCCACAAGCGAAACCTCAAAATGGGCAACCACGGGACGTTCAGCGCGTTCAAGAATGAGTTCGCCCGCCAGATGTTCGGCACTTCAGAACAGGAACGCCGGAACATCCACCGGGGAGATATCTCCGAACAGGTCGGGGGGACTGTGACCGCTGGCGACACCAACAAAATCACCGGATCGCGGATGGCGCAGATCGACCACAAACAGCCCACGACGACGTTCGACCTCACGCTCCGAGCCGCGTGCAACGAACAGACCATCCAGAGCATCTCGAACGCATTCACCTCGCTCTCAGGCCCGTACTATGGAATCGAAGGCGAGCTTCTGGGAATCAGCGATACCGAGTTCGCCGCGCTCTGTCACGCCCGACTTGCATCCTCAAGCGGGCTCTCGGGACGCTTCAGCAAAGGCGACCCCATCCTGTGCGTCTCTCCTGATGAACTCGCGAACTTCGTCGTCGTGCCGCACACGGACGCACTACCCCGTGCGAGTCGGGGTTCATCCGGCGGGTCACCCGACGCTCGGTCGCCGCTCACCGCGACCGATGAGGATCTCCTCTCGCAGTACAATCACGGGATGCACATCGGTTACGCTGAGACTGCCGTCGACAACCGCCCCGACATCCCGATCAGCCTGAGCGCCGAACAGCTCACCCATCACGTGATGCGTGCGGCCACGACGGGGGGCGGGAAGACGACGGCGATGATTAACGATGCCCTCAGTGCCTACGAGTTCTTTGACGGCCCCATCTTCGTCTTCGATAAGAAGGGTGGCTCGATGGCCGAGGAATACAAGCGAGCCCACTTCAAGAAATTCGGAAACCTCGACGACGTCGTCCACATCCCAGTCCCGGGACCAAACGACGAGGTCCTCGCGTTCCCCTACTTCGATATTCGACCGCAGCTTGCTGCCGGCGTCAGTCGGACGGTCGCTGTGCAGGAGAAAATCGACCGCTACAACGAACTGCTCGTGTACGTCCTTGGCCGGGAGATGGCTGACCAGGCGTTCGTCGCCCAAGAAATTCTCAACAGCCTCATCAAGGCACAGTTCGATCCCGTCTACGGCAAGGACGCCTGGCCAATCAGCGACCTCCTCACGGCTGCGATGGATATGCAGAAACTCGGGAGTATGGACGAGCAGACCAAGGCTCAGGGAAAACTCCCGGACGTGAGCGACGATACCCTCCACCGGACTCTCCAGCGCCACGTCGACGCCGACCGTCAGCGGTTCATGACCTCCATCGATGCGGTGATGAATCGGATCACCAAACTCGCCGAGCGGTCCTTCATCTGGCGGATTCTTAACTTCGTTCCCGACTGGGACGAGGAGAACGGCCACTACGCCCACCAGTCACCGATGTTCGATATACAGGATATCCTCGCGAGCAAGCGCGTCGTCCTCATCGACACCGGCGACCTCCGCCCCGCCTCGAGCAACCTGTTCACGTTCATGTTACTCGATTACATCTGGTCCGGCGCTCGTCTCCGGCACCGCCTCGGGAGGACGCCCTCTGTCAGCGAGGGCTACGTAATCAACCTCATCATCGACGAGGCCGCACCCCTTCTACAATCTGAGCTGGTCCGCGAGGACATGATTCCCGACGGCCGTGAGTTCGGCCTTGCACTTGAGGTAATCGTGCACTTCGCCGAGCAGGTGAAAGCCGACGCGCTCGACGTCTCCTCCTACAAGGAGATTCTGCGGAACATCAATACGAAACTCATCGGGAAACTCGCCGTCGACGACGAACTCGTTATGACGCTGTTCCACGAGGGTATCGAAGACGAGGAACTCGTCGACCGAATCACGTCGCTCCCGCGTGGGGAATGGGTCGCCCAACTCCCCGACACGGGCTTCATGACCGACATCCCCGAACTCGTCACGCTCCTTCCCGTCGGCATTCCCGCCGGGCACAGCGACTCAGACGAGCCCGTGAGCGCCGATTCAGTCTCACCGTATGGCGACACCTTCAGCCAGATCGACGCGAAGAAGACACGCCAAACGAGGGACGACTACTGTCTCCAGCCGGGAAGCAACACGGACGCGTCCGCCGAACAGCTCTCAGTGTCCATCAAGAAGGGCGGCGATGCTGGCTCCGCTGATCCGGGCATGGGTACCGCCTCCGTGACCGAGACCGAAGATGGAGCTGATGTGTGGGAGAACAGGAGGAATACGGCAACTCAAGTCGGGACGAGCTCGAGGGCGTCAACCCGCTCGAATGGGGATACTCAGACCGGCAATTCGAGTCGGTTCACCCCGCCTGAAGACGACCTCACGGACGACTTTAGTTCACGGCGATCCGACACCGCGGGTAATGGCGACGCAGAGGCGGAAACTACGGTTGAAAGTGGCGGCCCGGATTCGGTAACCAATCTGGAAGATCGGGTCAACAACTTCCTCTACAGTGGGACCGACCCAACCGTCATGGGCGGAGATGATACCGCCGGTGCACACGTTGGTGAGGGGGGAGAATCGACCCTCGCCGATGGAGCAGGGTCTGCCACCGCCAGCACCCCGAACGCCGAGGGTGCCGATCGGGGAGATGACCGGGCCGGGGGCGTCGGTTCTGACAAAGGAGAGAATCTGACAGTTCAGGAGCGACAGTTCCTCGCGGCCATCGTGACGACGGTCAACGGCCGTCACCCCAAGTTCGATATCCTCGAGACGATGGAGCGGATAAATAGTCATTTTCCTGATGTAGACGTTGAGCGCCTCATTCACCTCGGCTGCCTCGAGAAGGTGACCGAGAATCTCCGCGTCTACTACACCGTCACCGAAGACGGCCAGCGTGCATGTGGCGCGCGTGTCGCCTACGGTGAAGACCAGGGTGACGTGAACGAGAAGACCTACCACAAGGTGATGGTTGAGGCTCTCGCTCGTACACTCGCAACCGACGAGAATAATCACTATTTCGTCAAGAGATATACGCCGATATTCGGAACCGACGTGAAGCCCGATGTCGTCGCGTTCACAGACGAGAAGCCAGCTGTGGTCGGGGAGGCAATCTGGAACGTCCGTCACGAACACATCGTTAAGCACTACGAGGACTTCGACCGCTTCGACGTTGAGAAGAAAATCTGGGTCGTCCCGAATCTCTCAGAAGCAAAGAATATCACACGTGCCCTGCACAACGCGGGACTGATCGACGAAGTGCCCGCCGAACGAAACAGTCGCTCCTACGACGACATTACCCGTGCGACCTGGGGCGACGACAGCGACTGGCAATTCGTTGGTGTTGCAAATCTCCTCGATGACCTCCAGTAGCCATTATTGGGGATGCGCGCAAAGTGTGCGCACGCCGTGCGCAGGCAGTACGGCGCTCCTCCCTGCAGAATCAAGGTTCAATAAGGCAACCCTCCCGTTACAACTTAGCGCAAAGCCGCAAAACTGCTTAGAGGTGCTAAAAGACTCTGTAGGTTCTCTATTCGGAACCCGCCATCTCGAGGCCACTTCGGGGGTGCGCAACTCCGCGCAAATTCTGCGCACGCCGCGCACGGCGGGTAAACGGCTTCTATCCCCAGAATCCGGGTTCCGGGTGGTACTTCGACCGTTACAACTTTGCGCACGTGCGCAGAACGCTTTAGAGGCCTTAACGAGCAATTTGGTGGCTCCATTCGCCCCCTTCGATGCTACATATCATAGTATTGGGTGGGAGGGGGTCTCCACCGTTGCGCATATCGCGCGCAGGGTACCGGTTTCCCCTGAATCCGGGTCGAGATCGAGCACTCGCGTTTCTTTCGCCCGCTGTCGAGTGGCGACGACCCATCCAGACATCACGATGAACTCATGACGAAAATCGACGTAACAGCCGACGCAATCCCCGACAATATCCGCTCCATCGAGAATTGGATTCTCTGGCGCGAAGGAGCGCGCGACGGGAAAGCTACCAAAATCCCGACGAAACCATATCGAACCAGCGGTGACATCAACTGTGACGTTACCAACCCCAAACACCGGCGCGACTTCGACACCGCCTGGGACGCCTTCAACGACTCCCGGGTAACCGGCGATGGCCTCGGCTTCATCTTCACCGACACCGTTTCCATCACTGGCGTTGACCTCGATAAGTGTCGTGATCCTGATACGGGGGATCTCGAAGATTGGGCCCTCGATATCATCGACCGACTCGACTCATACACCGAGATTTCCCCCTCCGGTACGGGTGTACATATCCTCGTCGGGGGAGAACTCACCGCCGGCGGCAACCGCCGAGGTCGGGTCGAGATGTATGACACCGACCGTTACTTCACCGTAACCGGCGCGCACCTCAACGGGACACCCACCGAGATTCGGACCTGTCAGGACGATTTAGACGCCGTCCACCGGAAGTACATCCGTGGTGAGACGACCTCTGATGGGCAGTTGAGTCTCGCAGAGACCGCCGCGACCGATACCTCAGACCGCGGAGATAATCGAGGTGGTCGGCGTCCCACCGAAGCCGCCGGCCGGCAGAGTGAGAGCGTCCTCGTCGAACGCTATGGTGATGCCTTCAGGAACATTCGCGACCCGGCCATTCGGGAAGCCCTTGAGCGGGTTCAGACGAAGTACCTCCCACCCGTGTGCCCCAGTATATTTGACGACCTCGCGGGCCCCGGTGTCGAACTATCAGATAGCGAGATTCTGACCCGGATGTATGACTCGCGCGGCGGCGACCGCAAACGGCGACTCTACAAGGGCGACTCCTCGATGTGGGGCTCTCACGACGCCGACTATCCCAGCCAGTCAGAGGCGGATATGGCGCTCGTTCACAACCTCGCCTTCTGGACTGGGAAGGACCCCGACCGGATGGATGCGCTCTTTCGCAACTCCGGGTTGATGCGCTCCAAGTGGGATGACCCGCACTACTCGAGTGGCGCGACGTACGGCGCCGTTGCCCTCGCCCGTGCACTCCTTCGTGTGGACGACTACTACGAACTCCCGAGCGAAGAGGGAGTGGCGTTCTCGAAGGCCGATGGGCCAACGTCACCGTCCACGACTACCGGCCACTCCCCCAGTGCCCCGGACGCGCCCGCGAGCGACGTGACATCGTCAGCATCCCCTCAGCGCCCCCAGGACGCCGCTGGTGCGACCGGAGCATCTTCCGCGAACGATGACGCGTCCTCATCGGTCGAGGCCGCTCCGAGCGCCCCAAGCCCGCTGCACACGGACGACGCTGCGACCACCGCCGAGAGTTCCCCCGATGTCCTTCTTGACATCGACGGCGACCACCAGTACGCGAACGGGGACGGGAACGCAGGCGCGAACGAGAACGCGAAAGACCGTGGCGACATCGGCGTCGACGACCCGGGGGCCGCTGCCGACGCAGTCGCGAACCGCCAAGTCGACGCTCCTAGTGGGGACGTGCTTCCCGAGGGCGTTGAGCCCGCCGCCGCCGACGGGACGGACACCGATCCCGACCTCGATGAGAGTACCCGGCGGATGATGGCTGAGTCCGTCACAAGGGCTGGTGGGAAGTGGTCGCGGACCAGCCCCCATCTCGACGATTCCGAGAAGCACCCCACCGATTGGACTGTCGGCCCCATCGAGGGCCGTACGCCCACTGCGCAGGCGATGAAGGTCGCTCGCGAGGACAACCGTGTTCTCGCTCGTCATCAGAGCCGTCTCGAAGAGCGGCTCCGCGATTCCACGGCCGTCGAGGAGGACCGCGACCGCTACAAGTTCACTGCCGAGACCTATCTCAAGGCGATGGACGAGCTGATGGGCGAGCGCGAACGCTACCGCCGCCAGCTCAAGCAGGCGGGCCTCCTCTCGAAGGCGGATGCCGACCTCCCCGACGACCCCGTGAAGCGGCTCAAACAGATTCTCCGCCCGATGGTTCGTCGCGAAGACGTCGCGACGGCCAAAGAGACGCTCACCGGCCTGGACGCCGTCCTCCGCGAATACGAAGAAGCGAACGAGCAAATCCAGGCCGATGAACGTCAACGCCGGAAACAGCGTGGGATGTTCTCTCGCTTCTTCAGCTAACCGCCCTGCTGTCGGGTCAGTCGCGACGCGTCTCCGTGTTCGCTCCTTCCCCGCACCGCCGACGGTGTGCCCCTCCCCGATGCTGGGCGAGAATTGGACCCCAAAGGGGGTGAGGGATTTGAGATGAACAATATCCAATCCGACGAGCGGAGCATCGACACCGATCGCACGGCCGAGCGCGCCCCCGTCAGCGCGACGTTCAAGACGGGCGAGGAACCCGAGTTCCGCAAGTCCGATTACGACCCGCACGGCGAAACCTTCGCCGCGGTCAGCCATTCCCTCGCGTCGTGCGACGGTGGGTGCGGGACGAGCGGCCTGGTTCCGACTGCGCTTCTAGAGGACGCCGACGGCCTCACGGGGTGGCCGCCGTTCGACATCCTCTGTGAATCTTGTGCGGACGCCATCGTTCGCGACGATTACTCGTTCTGACGACGTCCGAGAGCGAGCCCTTCGACCATCCGCGGTTTCCACTTTCCTCCCTTCCGACGTGGGTATTGGCCCCCAAAGGGGGGTAGGGGAAGTGAGAGAGGGCACGACGATGTCCGTCCTCTCGATATCCGACCTCACGAGCGAATCGGTGCGAGCGATGCCGATCCGTTGGCACTCCGCTGACGGCGACGGCGGTTGTCCTGCTCGCGTCTCCCGAAAGTATTGGCCCCCAAAGGGGGGTGAGGGAGAGCGGGTGGGGCGAGGCGCGTCCTCGTTCTGTCCTGACTCGTGAGAATCCCCCCAGAGAGACTACTATGAGTGCAAACTCCAACCTCAGCGTGGAGCAGCGTGCGGCAGATATCAGCGGCAAGTTCGGCGGCATGGGCGTAGATGTGCCCGCGTCGACCGTCCAGGAGCGAATCGTGGCCATGCAGGAGTTCAGCGTCCCCCTCGAGGAGGCGACCACGACGACGGTTCGCAACCTCGCAGCGGAGTACGGCCTCGATGATGGCGATCTGTCCGATGACATCTCGGCTCTCGCCGGCTTCGGTGGGAACGCGAGCGGATCGCACGCCTTCGAGCGCGTCATGCTCGGCGACATCGCGGACCTCGGCCCCGAGGAATGGGTGGACGTCCGCGCACAGGTCGTCGACCTCTGGGAGCCCAGGCACGACTCCATGCGACAGGTCGGCCTCATCGGTGATGAGACGGCGCAGATGAAGTTCGTCGTCTGGCAGAAGAACACCGAGAGCCTGCCCACGCTCGAAGCGGGCGTCACCTACGACATCGCCTCGGCGATCACGAACGAGTACGAGGGCAAGTACTCCATCTCGCTCAACAAGGCCAGCGAGGTCACCGAGTCCGACGCCGAAGACGTCGTCGAGCCCACCGACGGGAAGATGCGTGCGACGGGCACGCTCGTTGCGCTCGAAGACGGCAGTGGCCTGATCAAGCGCTGCCCACACGAGGACTGCACGCGCGTCGTCCAGAACGGCCGGTGCTCCGAGCACGGCGAGGTTGACGGCGTGTTCGACCTTCGACTCAAGGCCATCCTCGACGACGGTGAGCGCGCTGTCCGGGCGCTGTTCAACGCCGAGATGACCGAAGCCGTCAGCGGCATCTCGCTCGAGGCGGCGAAGGAACAGGCAGCAGACGCTCTCGACGCAAGCGTCGTCGGTGCGGAACTCCGTGCCTCTCTCATCGGGAAGACCTTCGACGTCCGCGGCCCGGTCGTCGGCGAGTACTTCCTCGTGGATGAAGCGGTCGAGACGGGCTACTCGGCGGACAATCCTGGCCTCAGTGACCCGGCTATCGCCCCGGCGGTCACGCAGCGCCAGCCTGCCAAGCGCCTGTTCGCGGAGGAACTCACCCAGGCGACCCACTCGTTCACCCGTCCCGAGGACGAGGGCGATGACCGCGCGCCGAAGTTCACGCTCCTGCCGAGTGGCGAAGCCGCCAATCGCGTGTTCGTCGTCGGGACGCTCATCGAGACGGCAGATGTCGGAAGTGACGCCGAGTTCTGGAAGGGGCGCGTGATGGCTGCTGGTGCGGCCGTGAACCTCTACGCCGGGCAGTATCAGGCTGAGGCGCTGGACGTGCTCCGGTCGGCCGAGACGCCGTCGTACGTCGCGGTGGTCGGGAAGATCCACCACTACGAGACGGAGTACGGCGTGCAGGTGTCCATCCAACCCGAGTCCATCACAGTCGTCGATCGCGACGCCCGCGACTCGTGGGTGGCCGAAACCATCGACGCGACCCAGAAGCGCCTCGGTGCGCTCGCCAGCGGCGACTCCGAGGCGACCGACGCTGTCCAGTCGGTCTACCAGTCGGATGTCTCCGACATCGAAGCGGTCGTCGACGCGGCCATCAAGGACATCGCGCCCGAACCGGCTCCCGCCCAGTAAGGGGCGAGCTGCCCATTCGTCTCAAGGGCATCTTTTGGCGTTCGCTCACCCGTCCCCGCCAACTTGTACTCCTCGGGAGTCGAGGCCCACTACTTCTTCTTTTGCTTCCGGTTCCGCCTCCGCCCCGGCCTCGCTTCGCTCGGCCGGTTACCGAGTGGCTCCTCACACTCCCGGATGGACGGGTCGCCACCGACGGCGAGTATTGGTCCCCAAAGGGAGGTGAGGGAGTCGAGCAGCGCGGCCAGCCCCGACGACGGCATTCGCTTTGTCTCGCTTTGTCCGCGGCGCGGCCGTGCGCCGCCGACCGGCCCGAACTGACCAGCCTCAACTCACTCACGACCACTGCACCATGCCCGTCCGATACGCCACTCCTGTCAACGTACCGCTCCTAACCATCGCCGTCTTCTTGATGTGGGTCACCGCTTACGTCGGGATGCTGTTCCTCGCTGTCGACCCACTGTTCACCACGACCGGCCTCTGGCTCGTTTGCATCGGTGGCTTCGCGCTTTCAACTGCCTACGTCGTCCTCTCGACGAGCCGCCGCATCTTCCACGCGATCACCCGGCCATCCTGGTGAACGCACGCGGCTCCTGTGCACCGAAGACCCACCGAGCGCCCCGGTGCGACGGCGGTTCGCCTCGGTCTCAAGCGGTGCGGTTGCCTCTCCCTGTTGAGAGCGCCATAGAATACTTCTCGTGGGTGGCTTTCAACGTTTGAGAGTGGAAAACCGGCGTTAAATTGCTGTACGAATCTACCACGAGCTCGGATTCGATTCTGACGGGGGGAGCCGGTCTATTGCGGGCCCCGACTCACGGGTTGACTGTATCGACACTCTCGATTTCGAATCGGGCCCCGCCTGCTTCCGCGTCAGCTACCTGAACAGTCCACCCGTGGGCGTCCGCGACCGACTCGACGATGGCGAGGCCATAGCCTGTACCATCCGCGGTCGAACTGTAACCGAACTCGAACACTTGCTCGGCCGCTCCAGCGGGAAGGCCAGTCCCATCGTCTTCGACGTAGAACCCCGCCTCTTCAGGCAGGTCACCGATCGTAATTGTGACATTGCCGCCGCCGTGTTCGACGGCATTCCGTAGGAGGTTCACGAGCAGTTGCTGGAGGTGGCTCTGGTCGGCCCGGATCGTCAGATCTGTCTCCACCACCAGTGTCTCACGTGCCGAGTCGATGGATTCCCAACACTCCCGGATGATCGCCGCGAGTTCGACCGGCGTCTGGTTGAGTGCCTGATCGCCCTCGCGGGCAAGCGTGAGCAGATCCGTGGTCAACGCTTCGATCCGGTCTTGCGCTTGCGCCACCGCCTGCAGATGGTTGTCGTCGTCGTGGCGTTCGCGGGCCAGCTCGAGGTGGCCTTGGGCGACGCTCAGCGGATTACGGAGGTCGTGAGCGAGAATGCTGGCAAACCGGTCGAGCCGTTCAGTCTTCTGCTGGAGGTCCTGATCGCGTTTTTTCCGGTCGGAGATATCCCGGGTGTTGACGACGTAGTACCCCTCGGGGGTGGGATTCGTCGAGGCGACGGATTCGACCCAACAGTACGACCCGTCGGCCTGTCGGTGGCGGTACTCGACGGCCTCGACGGTATGATCCTCGCTGGTGACCACTGTTTCGAACGTCGAGACGACGCGCTGGCGGTCCTCGGGATGGAAGTACCCCGCGACCTGCTCGCCGACCAGATCGTCCTGAGCGTACCCGTAGATGCATTCGATCGAGGGGCTCTCGTACTGGATGATGCCGTCCGCGTCCAGCACCGTCAACAGGTTCGTCGAGTGCAACGGAATGACATCGAGAGATATCCCACTGCCGACGGCCGTCGAATCCGGACGGTCGTGTCCCGCCCTGTTTGTCATATCTCTCTGATGGAACTCCTCCTTATCAGACCTTTGGGGGAATAGAAACCGCATCGGGCTCCACTGTTCACGATACTGCAACATCTATACGTATCGTGTAGTGAACCTCCGTAGAATTCGTTGAGGCTATTCTCTGACACACCGCCCTAGCGCTTCGCCGCTCAGCGGTTTTCTCGACGGAGTCAAACCAGATTCCTACGCAACGAATTAAGCCAGCTCCAAGTCCATTCTGTTGCGTAGGAACTGGACTCTCGACTGCAGAACCCCGTCCGGACGGTCAGTCGACGTGTCGCACGCCCCGCCCGCTCGGTGGGGATTCTGGAGCGGTCTGTGTGTCCGCCAAGTCCCTGGACCCAACTGGGTGTGCATTTCTCCGACGCCTCGCCGTCGCAACCGCTCCCTCGCTCTCTGCCGCCACCGCAGCCCCCTCGAAATTCGAGGATGCTTCCTTGGACGTATCCCTGGATTCTGGCTCAGATTCTTGGTTTGCGTCTGTCTCCGTCTCCGCGTCTCTCTCCGAAGTCGCGCGCCGTGCTCCTAGCACGGTCAATGGGATGTCTTTCATCCGTACGCCCAGCTCGAGCTTTGCAACGCGCGAACTCTCTTCGGCTGATTCCGCTGGAAACTCCGCGATGACCGTCAGTACCACCAGCGCGAAGTCCGTCGTCGAGAGCGCGGCTTCATACGCATACCCGCAGGACGGACACGCCACATCCTGTACGACGATCTCGGAGTTCCGTGCCGACGATTGATTCACGCGCTTGCCGACCTCCGAGACTGCGATGTTGATTACATCCTGCACGCCCGTCGTGCCCGCGACCACCCACGGAACCGAAATCTGTACCTCAAACCACGTGCCGCCATCCCCGTTTCCCCACGCCGTCATCGACCCACCGCTAATGCTGACCGCCACAGATTTATCGCCAGTCTCCGCGCACTCGCCGCCGCTGTTGAGGGGTGTATCGAGGTCATCTTATTCTCTGTGTCTGTCTCATACCCGCATACAACGAGGCACTCGTCGACTCGAGGATGGCTTCAGGCGAGTCGTGTCCCGATAAGCCCCGCCGTGGAGGGAGTTGTTGTCAATTCGTATGCGCCGAGCGGGTATGAGCATTCACGGACTACATTGAATGTGGTGCTACATCGGCTACATCGACCCCGGTTCGGGTCGTACGATTTCGCCCAGGGCACAGGTAGAGGCTTGGAGTAGTGAGTACTGTTCTCGGTCGATTCGGGGCCGCGCCAGCGCATTCGCTCGCCACGCTCGTCGTCTGGTTCCGGTCTTGAAAGGAAATTTTGTTTGGAGTTCTGAGTTCGATCGGAGTGAACTCGGGGGTTGCTAGGGTTCGTTACAGTTCTGGATTCGACCACGGAACGGGGGGATCGTTATCGAGGTCTGCCGAATCTGAGCGTGACTCCAATTCATACTCATTCTCGGACTCGTACTCATGCAGCACCTGCGTCGAGTGACTCGGTGTACTCAGTAAGGCGCTGTTCGGTGTACTCTTTACAACTCTCGACACCAGCGCGTGCCAAGCAGAGTGCGTGGAAGCGAGACGCTACGACAGGATCGTAGTTCATGTCATCGTTTCGCACGCCACAGACCCAACACGACGATGGATTACGGGGCGAGTCGCCGTTCACGAATCTCATCAGGGCGTTTGCCTTGAAGAACGTGAGTGCCTCGGGGTGTTCCCGGAGGAATCGGCGGTTTCGCTTCATCCGGTTCTCTTGCTGTGCGAGCTGCTGCCGTTCGGCGATTGCATGAACGCGTTCAGAGACACGGGCGAGTTCCTCGTTGATGAGCGTCTCGAGCAGCGCTGGCGCGGGCCAGGTTGTCGAGACGTCACCAGAGAACTTCGCAGCGTGACTCCGGGGAACAGCCTCACCAGCATCAGACGAGCGCGACGACTGACCAACACGCTGGGGCGTGGCAGGCGTCGAGCGAGTCGATGCGGTGATCGGCGCACGCTCGAGAATCTGGATTTCGGATTCCCAGCGCGAGTCGAGCTTCGGTTGACCCTGGTACGTCTGGTTGGACCTCTTGTACGGTAACTTGAAGTCAACTAGGCGGACCACGTCACCTTCGTTCGGCTCGGCAAGAATCTTCTTCGAGATGATTACTTCACCATCGGCGTCATCCGGGTCAGCCGTTGATGCAGTGATCTCCTCCTCGCTTGATTCCCAAACAGAGACACGAACTTCATCCTCGCGGCGGTCACCATCTTTGACGATCATCCCGAATTTCAATCCGGGGACGTCAGCGTAGTAGACCTTCTTCACCACACCTTGCGTGGTGAGGTAGCCTTTCGAGGATCTGAGGTTCGCTCGTAGAATCGCGTTGATTCGCAGGACGTTCCTCGGGTTCGTCTCTTCATCCTGGAGTAGCTTGAGGAATGCCGATGTCACATCTTGGCCGGTCAGCACACGCTGTGCAAGATCGGACGCAATCGCGACGGGTCGGCGGCGAATCTCGTGGACGGTCTCGGCACTCAGCACTCTGCGTGCTTCAGTCAAGACCTCATCACGAAGTTCGGGGTCCTCAGCTTCGAGCTCCCGAAGGGGCTCGGCGAGGTCGTAGATCTGCTGGGAGACGGTCTGTTCACGACGCTCAGGAGCCACACGAACACACGCGCTCCGGTAGCGAGCGAGCCAATCCGTGTGTGCATCCAACGTCGCGGCCAGCCCGGTCAGGTGGCCAGCAGCATCGATTCCAGCAGAGACGTTCTTGAGCTCTGCATCCAACGCCAGTCGGCGCTCGATACCAGGAATCGACGACCGAGAGTACTCGGCTGGATTCGCAACGAGCGTCCGGAGCGCGACTAACTCCCCAGAGGGAAGCGTCACTTCCAGATCATCCGTTCTGACACCCTCGGCCTCGCGTGGCGTCTGTTCATCCTCGGGGATGATCTTCAGCGCACGCAGCCGGCGAGTGTGTGCATCCAGCTGGTCTTCAGGGACGAGTTGTCGTCCAAGGCGCACGGGAACGTCCGTCGAACTCACGGGGTCGTACTCATCGAAGCCAGACGCCGTGCCCGTCAACTGATCGCCAGTCGGGTCGGTCAGGCGGTCGTGGCCCATGTAGATGTACTGCCCACGTGCGAGAACATCGGACTCAGAGAGCGCATCAGCGGGTCGTCCGCGAGCGTTCATCTCAGCCCTCCACTCATCACTCCGAGACGCGACAATCGGTTGGCTATCATACCAGCCGTAGACGCCCTCGGATTCGAGTTCGACTTCGAGTTCGGAATCAGATTCCGATTCGAGTTCGCGCACACGTTGCGACCCCACAGTGCCACGGAGCCCACGCTCAGATGCGTTCGCTGACAGCGAGTGTGACCTCGCGACTGCGTCTGCATTGAGGTTGAGCCACCGACGAATCGTCGGGGATTCCACTCCGTCGTCGAGACGGCGGATCTCCGCATTGGAGAGGCGAACCGTCGCCGGGAATCCGTGTTCAGCCGCCTGTGAGAACAGGCGGATCGTGTGGGTGGGGTGCTCATCTTCGGTTTCGTGTTCGATTTCGGTACTGCCGTTCTGTAATCCGTCCTCAATGAGGTCGGACCTGTCGGTGTATCCACTCATAACAAGCTCGAAAAGCGCCGCGCTTTCCACTCTCAGAGACGCGAACAGCGCGCATAACTGTATCGTGGCCCCCGGCGCTGTACTGCGGTTTTTCGTTGAATACCCCCACAATCCCGCGTACATTGGACGGTCCGCAGCGCGGCGCGGAGGATCTCCCCGAACGGTCACGTTGGAAGGAAGCAGTCAGGGACGTGAACTCACTCACAGAACAGCGCTATCGCTCATCGAAAGTTGAGCGGAAAGGCGAGTGCGCCTTTCCGAGCTTGTTATGTTGAGCCGTTCAAGGCTCGTCTCTAACTACTCTTCTCTGGAATATAACCATACCGTCTGTGGGCAGTATCCACCACCAGGCTGAACAATCGACGAATTATTTATCGCTCAGGACGCGGGGCGGACTCGTAGCGCTCGATCTCGGCGGTTTTCTCGACACGGTCGTAGATCTCTCGGAGTGTCTCCTCGGCGCGAAGGAGCTTGTGATCCTTGAGGAATCGATGCCCTTCTTCGCTGACCCCGTAGAACGTGTATGGCAGATCGTTCTGCCGGCGGTCGTCGGGGAGTTCGACTTTCTCCACGATTCCTGCCCCTACGAGGCGTTGGAGATGCTGGCGGATCGTTGTTTGGCTCCGGCTCGGATTAACGTAGTCCAGTTCCTTCAGCGTCGGCAGTCCCGACGGATGCCCGAGGATATCCTGGACGAGCGAAAACCGCGTCTCTTGGGTGACGACGCTGAGCCGCTCGCGAACGGTGTCGAGATCGCTTGTGGTCTCGTCGGGGGTACTCATTATCCCCATCTTCGTGACGGCCAGGCTAAAGCATTTCGCCTGAATACGAATCGGTCAAAAGCGATACGCTAACCGTCTCAGTCGACGCATTGATACCGTTAGACGAGAAGCGAATCACATGAGTGAGGGGGCGGCTACTGTCGAAGATATCGCCGAACGTGCTGAAGCGTACCTCCACGAAACGTCGCTCACTCCTGAGGAGTACGAGGCGCTGAAACAGAGTGTCGCCGAACTCTCCCCGATCTTCTCGGCCGATCGGGCGTATTTCGTTCTCGGAAGTTACGGCCAGCCAGAGATCCGACGGCTCCAACTCGTCAAAGACCGACTTAATCGACGGCACGATGCCTACGCGTTTCTGATGGTCGATATCCGCAGTGAATGGGTCAACACATATCTCAAGTTCCGCCTGCTCGCGGATTATACCGACTACATCGTTGGCGTCGCTGAACACGCACAAGGCGGCTTCCTCGTCGAACAGGGCTACTTCACTGCCCTTGAGAAGTACTTCTCAAAAACGCATGTGTGCAAGCGAGAGTACGACGGTATTGGGCCCGAAGATGTCGATACGGGCGTTGACCTCGACAACCCGTACAGTGGGATGCAGACGGCGATTTTCGAGATGCTCGACGAACACGGGCGACTCTATCGGTGGACCACCGGGGACGAACTCGCCGAATGTATCGAAAACATCCCCTAAGCCGAGGTCGGTAGCAGTATCCGGCACTCAGAAATGGCGGAAAGGGATTCTGTCGGAGGAGAAGAGAGTTCCCTCATGCATGAGTCCACCACGTCGGAGTGACCACGAGATGGGTCACTGTGTTACCCAATCGGCCAAATTCCGTCGCGAACTCTCGATCATTTCTGGCTCCACGTAAATCCGCTCAGATCGAGAGTCTCTGCAGCGACTAGCCGGTCTGGTTTGCTGAAAATCGGACTCTGCCGAAGCAGTCCGAATTCCGCTACCTTAGCATCAGTATTGGTTCCCAAAGGGAGTTGAGGGGGTTCGAGAGGAGATGGCAGTGAGCCAGTCGCTTCTCGGGTTCCTCAGGAGTGATCTGCAGATGACCTATTACAACGACGGACAGCACCGCCTCTCGAACAACGATGTCGAGCAAGACGACCGCTTCGACGAACTCAGACTCCGCGGGCTCTACGAATCACCTCACCTCGAGAGCGACTGTCTCGGGGTCCGTCTTGAGAACACCGGCGAACTCATGATGGCCGCCCGTACCCAACCCGAATACGACGAGTTCGGCGTCGAGATCGAGGGCACCGGAGGCCAAGAACTCGACGCCTATTGGGTGGGTGCGAGCCTCCGGACCACCCAGGCCCGCGACGTTGACCCGATGGATCTCGCCGACGAGGATCTTACTGGACTCCCGCTGGAAGCCCAGGAACGACTCCACGGACTTCGCGAAGAGCGCAAGCGTCAGCGCGAAAAAGCGCTCGCCACTCACGTCATCGGTATCGACCGCGAGACACGGCGCCGAGAGGAACTCCTCAGCGAGTACCGTGAGCTCCGCGCCGACTACAACGACCGCGTCATCGGCGAAAGCATCCACTCCTACGACCCCTTCGAGCAACTCGACGAGGACACCAGCCAGCTCGTTCGCGAGGCCGCTGCCCGAATCAGCGACCGCCTCGTCACGCCCCCGAATCACGCCATCCTCGAACACCGCCTCGGAAGCAAGGTCGCCCGCGGGCAGGATCTCTTCACCGCCCAATCGAACGTCCTTGCCGAACTCTACCAGGAAGCCGGCGTCGTGCAACCCATCTCGTCAGTGCCGGTCATCCCCTCGAAGTACAACGTAGAAGCCGACATCCAGGGGACGGTCACGACCCTCTGGCAACCCAAATCCGGGACACAACAGCAGGTCGGCCTCATCGAAGACGACACTGGGAGCATCAAATTCACCGTGTGGACGAAATCGAGTCAGGGAACCATTCTCCACGAAGGCGACACGGTGCGTGTCGTCGCCGGAAAAGTCGGGAAATACCAGGGGCAGGCGACGCTCGCCGCCGACTCCGAGACCCGTATCACCGTTATTGAGCGTGGCGACGGACCAGCGCCACGAGGTGACATCCCCACCGTCGACTGGGCGAAATACGCCGAGCGCAACCGCGAACGCGGTATTGAGCAACCATTTCAGAGGCACGGCGGCTGCTCGATACCCGATCTCGGCACGCCCGGTGTGCAGGAAGTCTCTCGCCCCCTCCACACGCCGGTTGATCGCCTCGACGATGAACAGAGCGGCCAGTTGGATGCCCACGAGTGGCTCAAAGCCACCGAGATATTCGACGAAGACGGCGACATCCCCCTCCCGACCTGGTGGCGTGAGCAGGCGAACGTCGTCTCTATTCTCGTCGACATCGACGCCGACCAAGACGCCATCAACGCCGCCGTCCACACCGTCATCTCTACCTCCTGGCCCGAATCCACACCCGCACCAGAACATCCCGTTCCACAGGGAAAGCGCCGCCTCTGGGCGCTCGTGCGTAATCTCGACCACTTCGGGACCGCTCTCGACACCGGAGACGAGGCGGACTCGAATTCGGGGACTGTCGAGGCCAAAGCAGAGACCGCTGAGGACGCCAGGGTGAACGCGCTCACCGGCGTTGCCACTCCCGACTCTTCTGAGACGACAGCGACGACAGAGTCGAGCCTCAGCCTCCCCACAACGACGTGTCGGTGTCCCGAGTGTGCTCACGACCGAGCGCACTATCGGCTCGTCCAACTCCGTTCCATCGACGAACCGCCGACCAGACTCCTCTCCTGTGCCAGTTGCGGCCAGCGCTGGCGCGAGGACAGCTAATCAATACAGACCGACTCGACTGGATTTCGCGACTACCTCAAACAATCATGTGTTCCCACGTCAACTCCAATCCCGATAGCAACGCCTCCGAAACTACTCCCACCAACAACGAGCTGTTCGACCTCGATATCGTCGACGGCGAAGACCCCTCCCGGGCGGTCGATCCCGACGACCGTTATCGACCCGACCCACCTGGCCCCGGCCCGACCGTCGGGACGCGCTTCGTCACGCTCCAGGACGGTTCCTTCGCCATCATCGAGCGCGCCGCCCTCGGCGCGTGGATCAGCACCGACGAGACCATCAACCTGGAAGACGCCCGCTGACCAGGTTAGCTTCGGTTCGCAGGCCGTCACGACCGGCACAGCCTCCACAATTTTTGCTCCCCAAGGGGGTGAGGGGAATCGGCGGACAGAAGCGAGATACCGCGTCTCTCCCGTCGACGTCGAGTACCCTCATCTCGCCAGTGGAAAGCCACCCAGCAGACACCTCAGACATCCATGTCCACAAACGCAACACCACCAAATTCGGCGGTCGACGCCTCTAACGACGACCTCGCAACGGCCGCGACCGACCTCATCGAACAGTTCCCTGACGATGTCGAAAGCGACCTTCCAACCGTCGATGACATCGTCACCCGGCTCGACCAGATGGTCAACTCCTACAACGTGCCGCTCGGAGAGGCCACTCGCGCCACTCGCAACCACTACCTCGACGCCCTCGGTATCGAATACGACGACCTCGCGCTCCGCTCACAGAACGCCGGTGACGCAGCGCTCGACGCCATCGACACCGACGGTCAGTGGGTTACTATTACGGTCAAAGTCGTCGACCTGTGGGAGCCCACCAGCGACAGCATCGCTCAGGTCGGACTCATCGGCGACGAGACTGGCCGCCTCAAGTTCACCAAGTGGGCGAAAGCCAACCTCCCCGAACTCGAAGACGGTGGCGTCTATCGTTTAGACAACGTCGTCACCAGCGAATACGAAGGCCGCTACTCCATCAATCTCAACTCTCGGTCGACAATCGAGCGCGTCGATGATGATATCGAAGTCGGTGACAACGCCGAGGAGATGACCATCGAGGCTCCGATGGTCGCGATCCAGAGCGGCTCCGGTCTCATCAAGCGCTGTCCCCATGAGGACTGTACGCGCGTGCTCCAGGATGGCCGGTGTGCCGAACACGGAACGGTTGAGGGCGTGTTCGACCTCCGCATCAAGGCCGTCTTTGACGACGGCGTGAGCGTCCAGCACGCCATCTTCGATCAGGACGCGACCGAAGCCCTCGCCGACACCACAATCGAGGAGGCGAAACAGCACGCGATGGACGCCCTCGATACGACCGTCGTCGCGAACGACCTCACCGACGCGCTCGTCGGCCGCTACTACCGCGTCACCGGCCGCGTCATCGGGAAATATCTTCTCGTCGACGAAGCCGACCCGCTCCCGTAACGACGCGGCTCCCTGTTCTGTACGCCGACCAGCCACCAGAGTACCAACACCAACATCCTCATGAGCGACTCAGTATCCACAGCCGACAGCAGCACCGACAATACCCAGCGACAGGGCCGACAAGTCGCAAAGCGTGCCTTCGCCGCCGAACTCAACGACGCAACCCACGTCTTCACGGAGAGCGACGAAGAGCGGGCCCCGAACTTCGCGCTGCTCCCCAGCGGCGAGTCCGCGAACCGCTATTTCTTCGTCGGGACCATCACCGAGGTCACCGACGTTGGCAAGGACAGCGAGTATTGGCAGGCCCGAATCGTCGACCCCACGGGGACGGTCTTCGCCTACGCCGGTCAGTACCAGCCCGAGGCCGCCGCGTTCCTCTCCCAGCTCGAACCGCCCGCGTACGTCGCGCTCACCGCGAAGCCCAGCACGTACGAAACCGATGACGGCGATGTGAACGTCTCGCTCCGACCCGAGACCATCACCCACGTCGATGAAGCCACTCGAAATCAGTGGGTGCGCGAAACCGTCGAACGGATGGCTACACGACTTGAGGCATTCGAGTCCGACAACGTCGACGGCTCCAATCCTTACATCGCGATGAGCCGCGAACAGTACGGCGAAACCCTCTCACTCGACACCTACCACGCGGTGCTCAACGACGCCCGTGAAGACGTTGGGATGGACGCAGTCCCCGTCCCTGACTCCGGCCCCGGCGTCGACGAAGGCGAAAGCGAGGAGGAGGACCACAGGGAGAACGAGGACGCCATCGACGAAGCAGCCCTTGCTGCAGCTGTTGCGAACGCCGACCGTGCGGAGTGAAAGGACGAAATCAAGCTAGATATGGCAACACTCCAAGTCAGCACCGCCTCGAACGCACCGACCGTCGACGCCGCTCGCGTCGATGAACTCCGCTCTTTCCTCGACGAATGGCTTCTGGGGAGCGGCCCGTTCGACTTGCTCACCGCCGACGTCGTCGAACCAGCCACCGACCCCGACACCGGCGACACCCCGCCACCGTATCTGAACCTGTACGGGTACGCTTCGTTCGGGCCGGCACACCGTCCGACCGTCCGTGAAGCCGCCCGTGAAAACCTCAATGCCAATGGCGACCTCGACGACCTCAGCGACGACGCCCGCGAAGCCCTCATCGACGCCGAAACCGAGGATCTGGTCTACGACTACCAGCACGAGCACACCGAGGACTTCCTGCGCGAACTAGCAGCGTTCCTCACCGAGCCGTTCACCGTCCAGACCGCTGGCTACGAGAAATGTCGATTCCCCCTCGTCGGCTACCAATACTCAGTCGACCTCGATGGCGAGGTCGAACACGTTTCACTCGGTTGACCGGCTTGCTTGCCGCGGTCCGTTCACCCAGGATTCTCTCTGCTCCGCTTCCAACAGCACTCTGTCTCTCATGACCTTCTACGCCCGTCTCTCCGGCTACCTCACGTACCGCACCCACGATCATCTCGACGCTGCCATCCAGCACCTCACTCGCGGGGCCTGGCTCAACGACGACGAACAGTGGCTCGTCCGGGGTCATCCGCGACAGGTTCGCGCTGACTCTACCATCGACCACGAACGCAACCTCCTCGTCATCCCGCCCGGCGTGTATCAGAACCTCGGGCGGATCACCACCGAACTGTTCGCCGGGGCGACCGCAGGCCTTGTCGTCACGTCCTCGAGCGACAATTGCTTCGACGCCTGGGTCGAGACGCCCCTCCCCGACGCCGCCGACGTTCCCGCCGGGGATGGCGGCGATGTCTCCTCGATACAGTGTATCGACCTCGAACGGCTCGCGCTCTCGATCGGCCTCGGCATCAAGCGCCTCGGCGATCCCGGCCACGAACAGTGGCAGCGTGACGTTCTCAACGCCTTCCACAATCGCTACGACCCGGATGTCCACGACATCCTCGAATCCCCACACGCACCACCCGAGTGACCGTCAGCCGAAACCGTGCAACTCCACAAACTATGACATCGACACCAACTACGACTCCAGACACGTTCGCCGATCATCGTGAACAATTCGACGAGGAGTGCGTTCTGCACGCCCTCTCGGACGCCCACGAAATCGACCCCGACAACCCACCGACGGTCTTCTTCCTCGACGAAGAGACTGGCCGCGTCTTTCGCGTGCTCGATGCCACGCGAGGGTCGCCCGACTCCGGGTGGTTCATCCTCGCCCTCGGTGGCCCACACGCCAACGACGGCTACGAGCGCCAACGCCGCGTCCACGACTCAGATACGCACCGCGTCCTCCTCGAATCCGAGCTCGAGTACTACGACTACGACGAACCGACACCCGCCGACGACGTCGTGATGACCAGCGACGGCCCCGCCATCATGCGAATGGGCGAACCACCTCTCCATCTCGCAGACTCTTCGCAAGACGGTGAGACTGATGAGTGACGCCGACCGAACCGACGCCGCCGACCTCGACTTCCAGACGATGGCCGACGATCTCGGTGTCGCAGCCGTCGCCCCTACATCGAAGATTTTCATCACAGACGGGACGGGCGTCGTTCGGCGTATCGTCAGTTGCGACGTCGACCGAGGGCTCGTCCGCCTTCGCGACGAATCCAATGGCCAGGAATATGGTGTCGAACTGGCCGATCTCTGGTCGGACTGGCGCTACGACGACCTCCAGTTCCGCAAGCGCGTCTTCCTCGACTACGACGACTTCGTAATCGACGACGAACGACGGGCCGCGTTCGAGACACTCCTGGACGCTGCGAAAGCCCACGCCGTTGCACAGGACACCTCAAGTGAGGCCCTCGTTGAATCCATCCGCCTGTTCACCGACCTCCACGAACTCCCGTGGACGAGTCGGTGAGGCCGGGTTTGCACTGACCATCGATGGCGCTCGTTTGTCGCCCCCGCCACGTTAGAGGGGCCGCACCGTCCCGTCCCCTTCTCCTGGTACTTCTCCATGTCCCACCACTCTCTCGACGTTGCGACCAACGACACCAGCTCCGAGTCCAGCCCTTCCGGCACCGAAGAACTCACCCGGCAATGGTCACTTGACTCCGGCTGCGAACCAGAGTCCGAATCAGAATCCAAATCTGAACCCAGGCAATCGACCGGTGAACACCCCTGTCCTGAGTGCGCTACTGACGAACACCTCGTTGTCGACGATACCGAAACCTACTGCCAGGCGTGTGGTCTTGTCGTCGCTCGAGACATCCTCGACCGACAGCTCCCGTGGGTGACGACCGACGATGGTGACCGACAACCCGCCCGAGGCGGTACTCCCACCACTATCCGCCGCCACGACAAGGGACTCCCGACCCAGATCGGCTACTACAGAGATGGCTACGGGAACCAACTTTCCTCCAAGACGCAGCGCCGATTCAATCGCCTGCGGAAATGGGACGACCGCGCGAAAGCGAGCTCTACCCACCTCCAGTCGCTTCGCACCGGCCTCGGTGAAATCGCCCGCCTCGTGAGTGCCACCGATCTCCCCACATCCATCCACGACCGCGCTGCGAGACTCTTCCGCGACGCTTGGGACGCAAACCTCCTACGCGGACGCTCCATCGAGGCCATCGCGACTGCCAGCATCTTCGCGGCCTGTCGCCTCGAACGCCTCCCGCGCTTCCTCGAAGAACTGGCTACCGTCGCCCGCGTCGAAGAAACCGACATTAAGAATGCGTATAAACTCCTGAATCGCGAACTCGACCTCGCAACGCCACCCCCGCTCCCGCAGGACTTCCTCCCCCGACTCGCGAACGCCGTCGACGCTCACCGACGTGTCGAACGCCGAGCCCATCAGCTCGTCACCGCACCCGCTGTCGGCATCCTCGCTAACGGCCGACAGCCCGCCGGCGTCGCCGCCGCCTGTCTGTATCACGCTCACAAAGAGAGCGAGATGAAGAATCTCCGGCTCACACAGCAGCGACTTGCCGACGCAGGCTACACCACGAGCACGACCATCCGCAATGTCCGTCGCAAACTCCTCGCACTCAACGATGCGTCCGACCTTCCCGATCCCGACGCCACCCTCGCCGATTACCCCCGGTGAGCGCATCGCGTCGGAACCGCACTGCGCAGACTCGCTGTCCTACGCAACAATTGGACCGGTATCCGATTCCACTCTGTTGCGTAGGAGCGAACTGCCACCTCGTTTGTCGCCCCCGAGTCGGTGGAGCACCGTCATAATGGGATCACTCACACACCACCGTGCAGCGAATCGCTTCCAGACCGCTTTACAACAGCGCCTCAACGCCGCTTCAGACCCGAACGCGGCCCAGCAAGCCTACGAAGACGCACTCGAGGCGCTCATCGCTATCGCCATCGACGAAGTCGAACTCGACCGGGCCGCTCGGAACCTCGCGACCGACCCCGACGCCATCGACTTCCCCTCTCGACTATGATGAACACGCCGACATATCCCGATTCCGAGCACGACTCGCTCGCCGTGACAGACTCACGAACGCCTGGATCTGGCATCGGGCTTCGACCACCCGAACGATGCGATGTGCGATATCCACGCTCAGTTTTGGCCCCCCAAGGCGGTGAGGGGGTGAAGATGAGCATCATCCACGCCGTGACTGTGGTGCTTGCTCGCGAACTCCTCAAACGACTTGACGAGCAGCCGCCCGCCGAACCTGATCAGACCACTTCGACACGTATCGACTCAGACTAGCAGATCCTCGAACACGCTCGAAACCGATGAGTACCCACACCGAATCCGACAACGCCGACGCACAGCCAGCAACCACCCCAGAGGGCGAAGCCGACATCGACATTGAACCTGAGGTCGAGGTCGACCCAGAGGTCGGAGCCGAGGCCAGCCCCGATGTCGAAGCCGAGACCGAGCCCGTCGACCCCGATCACGACGACGTGACCGACGAAGAAGCCCCGGAAGAAGCTGACGACGACAACGAGGCGGAAGCCGAGGAGGACGAAAAAACGGTCGTCACGAGTCCGCCACAGCAGTTCCAAGCCGCTATCAAAGGTGGTGCAATCAAGGAGTTCGTCGGTACGCTTCGGGCCATCGTTGACGAAGCGAAGATTCGCGTCGGCCCGGACGGTCTTCACACCCGCGCGGTCGATCCCGCTAATGTCGCGATGTACGATGTCAGCCTCACGGCCGGGGCCTTCGAGTCCTACAGCGCGACCGATGGCGTCCTCGGAGTCAACCTCGAACGCTTCGAGGAAGTTCTGAAACTCGCCAAGAAAGACGACCTCGTCCAGCTCTCGTTCGATACGACGACGTTCAAGCTCATCATTCACATCGACGGTGTCGAGTTCACGATGGCGCTCATCGACCCCGACAGCATCCGCAAAGAGCCCGAGATCCCCGAGATGGACCTCCCCATCTCGTTCACGCTTGAGGAAGGACAGATCTCCCGAGGCGTGAAGGCCGCCGACATGATCTCAGACCACATCCGCTTCCGCTGCGATGAGACCGAGGCGACCGTCTACATTGAGGCCGAGGGCGACACCGACGACGTCAGTCTCGAACTCGCAGAGAGCGATCTCGTCGCACTCACGGCCGCCGAGGGGCAAGCACTCTACAGCCTCGACTACGTCAAGGACATCTCCAAGCAGTTTCCCAAGGGCACGGAGATCACGCTCACCTTCGGCGGCGACTTCCCCATGATGCTCGAGTACGAGTTCAGCGACGGCGAGTGCGACGTCCTCGCGATGCTTGCCCCGCGCATCCAGAGCGACTAGCCTATTCCCGCCTGCGGCCGCTGTCCGTCCCCCGAACACCAACCACGATCCTGTAGCCATTCGTATGAAATTCACTACCCTCAGCGACGGCGATACCTACGCCGACGTTCGCTTCGGCGACGACTTCATCGTCACTGTCGACCGTACCGCCCCCAAGGACGCCATCACCGTCCGCGTCTTCCACCCCGATATACCCGAGAAACCCGTCGGTGAACACCACCTTGGCCTCGGGGACGACCACGTGCCTACGCCTGAAGCACGCAGCGAGACCGATAGTGCAGTGACCGACCACGAGGGCGCCACCGGATAGCGTCCCGTCATACCCTAATGCCATCAAAAACCGATTACTCCAGGAAAACGAAGTGGAAGACCGGACCATACAGAGGCGAGCGCTCCATCGGAGGCAACTTCGTCTACTCCGGCGAAAACCTGCTCGACAAGCATCTTTTCGTCCACCGCGTCGCCCCTGGCGGCTTCGACTGGGGATGCGACGCTTCCGACGAGAAAGCTGGCCAACTCGCCATCGCCCTGCTCGCGCCGTTCAAGAGCGTTGACTACGCGGTCAAGAACTACCATCTGTTCGCCGAGAACTTCGTCCGACGTGAGCTAACCGAGGATTCGTGGGAGCTCAAGCGAAGCGACTTCCGCAATCCAGACTATCTTCGCGCTATCGACGGTCGAGATTACCCCGAGAATACCGCGCCCGGACCAGAGGATGTACCTGACCTCGAGGATGTCGACTTCGACACCATCACCTACGCGGAGGAGATCGCCCTCGCCGAAAAATACGACGACCTCCTCTGGCACCACGGTAATCGCCGAGACAACCTTCGACGCCTCCTCGACATCTGGAACGGCGACGAAGACCCGAGCAGCGACTCGGTCTCCTCGAGCAGGCTCTACCGGCTTTCAGGACTCAGCATTCCCTCGAACGCCCGCAGTACGCTCGTCCACGAGTTCGACACAATGGGCGACCTCGCCGGGTGGGTCTGCTTCGGTCGCCACCACCACCGACTGAACGGCATCAGCGAAGCCACCGCGAAGAAACTCCGAGCTGCTCGCCCTGGCTTCATTCAGTACTTCGGCGGGGAGGAGTACATCCCCGTCCACGAAGGCCGGGAGATGACGCTCTCGGAAGCCACGGGCGGCGAGAGCGCCCAACAGACGTTCCGGAGCGCCCTAGCTGACGGCTCCTCAGAGGATGCCTGATTCCCGCCTCACCCCTCAGTCGGAACTCATAGAACCCGTGTTCTACGCGTTCTACGGGTGGAACAAGTCCTCCGTGTTCTCCGTGTTCTCCGACCCGGGATTCGCGGCCAGCGGTCTGCTGGTTCCTACGCAATAGACTCCACTCGCCGGGCGGTCCAGCCGTTGCGTAGGACTCGTTTGTCTCCCCCCGGATGCGGTGGGGGACGAACGTCCGCGCGGAATCCTTCTACCACGTTGTGTCGTCATCGACGGCTCGACGCAGGTTCCGTACGGGCGTCCCACAACTCGTCCTCCAACACGGATCTCTCCAGGTTCTCCCTACCGAGGCTGTCCCTCTCTCAACCTGTCAGAGGCACCACTCTCGAGTTCCATCTCATCTCCGCCCGCTCCCTCTCTCTGCATCTGCATCCTCAGCTCCCTGACTGCGTCTCTCCTGTCCGCGCCGTCGTCGCGTCTTCCTCGATCCTGCCCCATGAGTCGACTACCATCTGCACTTGCACGTTCGTTCTCCGGTCTCACAGCGCCCGCTGTGCCCCCCTCAGCGGTCGCTCTTTCCGTACGAGGAATCGCTCCATCCCACCCAACCTGACTCCCATGTCCACCGACTCCACCACCACCACATCCGACGCCGAATCGCTCGCCCAGTCAGCGGCCGAGAACGAGAACAAGGACGCAAACCGAACCGACGGCGACGTCGACGCTGACGCCGATGCTGCGCTAACCGATCCTCCAGCCGTCGACCTCGCCGATCTCCTCACCCAAGAGACGGACATCAGATTCGCCGGCCTCACCGAGACCGACGACGGGACGTATTCCGACGAAATCCCACCGGAAACCCGGTGTCTCACCGATACGCCCCGCTCGTTCAAGCAGGCCATTCGCGTGCTGCCGAAGGCTAGCCCGGGCGAACTCTGGGCGACCAACGATTTCGTCGAGACGAGCGGCCGCGTCGATACCACCGCCATCCGCGATGTGCATGGTCTCGATGTCGACGCACTCGAAGCCACCACAGGTCGCTCACTCGAGGACCTCGCCGCCGCGAGTGACGCCTCCGCTGTCGTCCAGATCATAGACCACAAGGACATCGTCGACGACCGCCGAAAGGCGCTGAACGCCCTCGGCTACGACGTCAAGTTCCGATGGCAGATCGCCAGCGACTCCTACAGCATCATCAACCCCCAGGAGGCATATCTCCCCATCATCAGCGCGCTCCAGCAACGCGGCGAGACCGACGCCTTCGGCTGGGTGTCCTACCGCGACTGGGGCGGCCTGCTCAAGATGGTCGTCATCTGTCCCAGTCTCCGCCACGTCGTCTCTGGTGAACAGGCAGACCTCGAGGACGCCGTCGACGAAGACGGCATCACGACCGTCGCCAGCGCCGCTCAGGACCAGTCAGATGCGAGTGATTGCGACGGTAGAGACTCAGAAACCGACACTCTAGAGACCGTCGTCTACGGTGGCTTCCAGACTGGCTACGACTTCCGAGGCACACAGACACTCTGGGCGCGCCCGATCCTCTTCTTCCCCGACTCGGGAACAGTTCTTCCCGATATGGGAGAGCGCTACACGCGACGTCACTACGGGCAGGCGACGAACGATGTCCACGAGCGCAAACAGGGGCGGGTCCCGATTAGCGAGTGGTGGCGGAACATCTACGACGACATCGACACGCGGATGGTCGAGGTCGATACTGCTATCCGCCGGACGCGGGCCATCGCCTACGACTTCGACGACCTCCCGTTCACGCTCGAAGACTGCTACTCCTATTGGGGAGTCGCGTTTAAATATGCAGAGCGGGCTGCTGATCGCGCAACTTCAATCGCCATGCCCTCGACCCGTCCAACTGTGTTCAACATCCAACTCTCCTTGCTGATTGCGCTCCTCGAGGAATACGACGGGTCGATGGCGTCGAACTCCTACCAGGCATACCTCGAGGTCGCCGGAGAACTGTTCAGGAAGCCGGCGATGATGATTCAACTCGCGATGCAGGAACACGACAAGCAGACGGACGACGACACCGAGCGCGTGCTCCCCGAGAATCAACAGACACTCTCCGATGCTCTTGCGGACATCGTCGACATCCCTGGCATCAGCGTCGATACCGAGGTCGATCTCAGCGACCAGCAAGCACAGCGGGTTCATGATCGCCTCCAGCAGCGCCTCGGAAATGGGGTGTAGCCCCCTGTGAATATGACCTGGCTCATCCACCGATAGTGTTTTTAAGATTCCGCGTATATTGAAAAGCATGGCCGAATCTGCTGTCTCGCACTCACACCCCCTCGATACGATGCTGGCCGTCTCCGATGTGATTCAGAATAACCGGCTCGCACAACTCTACACTCGTGTCCTCGACCTCGATGCTCCGACTGTCGAAGAACTGGCCGAGGGTCTCGAGAGTTCGACGACGACCGTCTACGATGACGTGAAGCACCTCGTAGAGATCGGGCTGCTGGAGCGTGTGACGGAGACGCAGCCGCATCGATATCGAGCGAGTCGAGTCGATATGACGATTCAGGCCGATGGGGAGACGTTCCAAATCACTCCGACTCTCTTGGTCGCGCTCGCGGAACGCCAGTCGAACGAGAACATCAACCTCTACATTGACCGGCATGGTGTCAGCGGGCTCGCAACCGCCATCGAGTACGCTCGGGCGTACGCCCAATCCAAAATGAATGCCCGAATCATGGCTCGTGAACAGGAAATTCCCGTTCTCGAAGCAGAGACCATCCTTCAGGAGCTTCAAGAGATCATTCTGGACGCAGAGCCCGATATCTCGACGAGTCTCGATATTGACGAGCTTGACGCTGCCGTCGATGACCGCCTCGACGAATAATATCCGTGTCAGCGCAACTATTCCCGTCCGTCGAGAGCCACATCATCGATGCAAACCTCTTCATCCGGTTCGAGCGCCACGATACTGTCGACCTCCTCGAGCGCGCTGTCACAGAACATGATGTCGTCCTCCTCTTGCCCACGCGAGTATACGAAGAACTCACACCGGACTCGTATCCCTACGGAATTCCCCCCGTAGAGGCTGCCATCGACGCCGGCTGGGTGCAGGTTCTTGAGGAAGTCGACTACTCCAACCCGGTCGTCTCAGCCACGATGGATATGGTTCGCCAGTATATCTCCGTCGCCACTGACCGGCCCGAACACACGATTGAGCAAGCAGATGCAGAAGTAGGTGGTGCAGCAGCAACACTCCTCGAACACGGGCAGACAGAATCGATCGCCATCTACACGAACGACATCCCGGCATTCCGTGGGATCGAGCGCGCTCTCTCCCAGCATGGCCACGAGGATTCAGTTCAACTCGTCAAGGCATTCAACTTCGTGGAGTCTGTCGAAACCCGATATCAGTTCCAGGGCTGATATCCGCCCATCCTTCAGGGTGTCAGAGTCACCTCACCGCCCGAAAAGCACCGGAACCAATACAGCGCTGATTCTCGCGACGAGATTGAGGCGATGTCCTCTCTGGCGTAAACAACGGCGAGAATATTCCAGCATCCAATTCTGAAATTCTGAGACTCATTTATCGCTCCCTCAGGAGGTGAGGGAGCAGACCGAGTCCGCTCCACCACCACGAACTCATGACCGCAACATCCACAGGGAGTAGCGATGCAAGTAGCACTGACAGCCAGGTCGTCCTCTCACATCTTGTGAACCGACTTCTCCAGCGCGAAGGCGGTAACATTCCCGTCGAACGCGTCACGCTCCGCGTCTCCGACTACGTCGACCTCTCCGACCAAGACGCCGCCGACCTCATCGATGACGGCGCGGACGCAGGCATCTATACGCTCGACCGCTCGCAGAGCGGGAGCTCCACCATCGTCGGCGTCTCACCACAAGGACCCGAACCCCCAGTTATTACCGACGCCTTCGGCGAACTCCAACGTGACGAAGGCACGGACTTCCGCGTCATTAGCGTCGTCACCGACTCGATCAACGACGCACTCCACGACGCCGGCTACGACGACTTCACCATACTTGCCAACGCCAGCACTGCCGACATCGCTGGACTCACGGGGACACTCACCGAGAGTCGTGCCGAGAACCTCCTCAAAGAAGCCCAGCGACACGTTCCCGTCGGCTATCGCCTCGCACAGCGGGCAGCCGCCTACTACAGCCAGCGGAGTAACCCCGACACCGGCCTCGGGGAAGCTCGCGTCACCGACCTCTCGCTCGTCACCGAATCCGTCGGCGAACCTCGATATCTCGCAGAGGGCTGGGAGCCCGATGACGAACGCGGGATGTACGTCTCCAACATCGGACGGAACGCCGGGAATCCCGTCCCGACCGGCCTTCACATTCTCGACAATCCCGACCATCCAGGTGTGCCGAAGGCCGCGACCCATCCCGACGCGAGCTACGACGCCCTCCCCGTCGACGAACACGGCAAGGTCATCCCGCCCGCAGTTCCCATCGACCCACGCCTCCAGCTCCCGCTCGACGAGCTCATCGCGAAGAAGCTCGCCCGTGGCCTCGTGCCCATTCGCGTCGTCGGCCCGCGTGGATCGGGGAAGAACTACCTGCTGAAGTACCTCTGCCACCAGACGAACCGTGGCTACCAGTCTATCGACGTCGACCGAGCCACTGAACCCGAGGACCTCTTCGGACCGCTCGTCCCCGACGGCGATGTCATCGTGCCCCGCAACGGCGCCGTCAAACAGGGTCTCCTGAACGGCGATACCATCGTCATCAACGAGTTCCCCGTTATGCAGGCTGGGGCGGCGATCGCACTCCACCGCCTGCTGAACGAGGGGACGCTTCTCGTCAAATCCCACGGCGAACTCGTCGAACCACACCCCTCGTCCCGGCTCGTCATCACGATGAACCCGCCGACCCGCGAGTATCGCGACTCCGAACCAATGAACTCCGCCACTCGAGGTCGGTTCCGCGCCTTCGAGCAGCCCTACATCCAGGATGTCGAGGAAGAAGTCGAGACGCTAGACCGCCAAGTGAACAGTACGGATGTCGTCGTGGATCGCCCGACGCTTCGGAAGATCGTCCAGTTCGCCCACCAGACTCGACAGAACGAGTCCTGGCCGACGCTCTCGACGCGGAATCTCACCATCCTCTGTGAGCACATCGAGGACGGTGCCTCTCCGAAGGCAGCGACGAAGAACGAACTCTGGGCGGTCGCCGAACCAAATCAGTATCCTGAGGATGCCTATGAGACACTCAACGACTACCTCTGAGACCAAACAGGAATTATACTGCGGAGCGGATTACTGATGGGTATACTCTCGATACTCTCCCGCTAATCTTCCCGATGACTCTTGCTCAGTGGCCATGTCGTGCAATAGGAGATTATCCGTATTCCATTGGAGGAGCTGTTCGTGAATTGTCTCCACAGCGAGATTCGCGAGCGACGTGTGTTCCTTCATCTGCATGAGACGGGGTAGTCCAGCAATATACAGACAGAGACCATTATCTGCGTTCCGCTGGAATATCTCGACTATCCTGTCCCGCGTGTCGGTCGGGTCCTGTACGAGAAGATCCGTGAGTGTGGCTTCACGGAATCGTGACTGAGAGGGCTCATCTCTCTCACGCGCCCACGCATCGGCGATGGATTCTGGTGAGACCGGATCATCCTCGTCGATGACGGCGACATCCCCCGCAGACGCGAAGCGAACGGTTCGCCAGGCACTCTTACTGAATGGAAGTTCTTGGTCGGTGTAGAAGTTCGAGTGTTGAATGTCCCGATCATCGATGAGGGCTCTGATCGATGAAGCGGTGAGTTGCTGGCCCTCGTCACTGCCAGTCTGTGCTTTGACAGCGGCTTCAATGAATACGTCCTCGATATCAGCGCCCGTGAATCCATCCGTCAACTCACTGAGTTCCGAGAGCAGCCTAGACCTGGTTGGATGCTTGGCTACCTCTTGGAGATCCGTCTGGAGATGCTCGGGATTTCGTCGACGGATCTGTTCGACGTAATGGTGAATAATCGCTTGACGCTGTTTGTCGTCCGGACGTGGGAACGAGATGGGTTGGTTTCCGAGCCGACCAGGGCGAAGTAGTGCGGGATCGAGAACCTCTGCGAGGTTCGTCGATGCGATGACTTTCGGCGCGTCCTCAGTCTTCGCGTCGACCCCGTCGAGCAGGACCAAGAGTTGAGCGACAAGCTGTGCGCTGTGTTCCTGTGACGCCTCGCTTCGACTACGAGCGATCGCGTCGATCTCGTCTATGTAAAGGACGTTCGAGTCGGTGTTTTGGGCTTCGTCGAACTTCTTCCGGAGTAGCCGCTCGGACTCGCCCACCCACTTGCTGAGGATCTCTGGCCCGGAAATCGTCACTGGCATCGCGTTATACTCCTCTTGGCAGGTCTCGATGACGAGTTCCGTCTTCCCCGTCCCTGGCGGCCCCTCGAGGAGTATGCCGGTCCGATCCGCTAGTCCCCATTCGGCGTTCGACATCCGGAGGAACTCTTGGAGGTCGTGCTTCTGTCTGTCGAGTCCGGCCACTCTCCCAGCAGCCACCGACTGCACTGCGTCGTGCGCGACGAGTTCTCTAAACTCACCCGCCGTAAGGCTGATTGAATCTGTCATCCAGTCCAAGATGTCATCATCGGGTGGCAGTTCGAGAATGAGTTGTGTCCGGAGCTCGGCTGAATGCTCACCAGCCTCCGTGTATTCATACCGTCTCCAACACTCGCGTTCCAGGTCCCCTGTGTCGTTGGTTACGAGATGGTAATGCTCGGTTGGGTTCCCACCGTCGTCGCGTGTGAAGGTGTATGTGTCGTCGTCAGAGTGGTTTAGCTGGTCCGGTGCCAGCCACCCGCGTTCGTCCTGTAACGAGAGATGAGCCTCCCCGAGCGAGGAATCAGTGAGTTGTGCGAGTAACCACGTGCCGAACGTCTCATCAGTCATTGTCATAGAACGTGTCGATTAATGGCTCCACCCGCCGAATCCCAATACACCGCCCGTTCTCCAGAACGGGGACACAAAGTTCGACGGTCAAGTCATCGAACTGCGTTGCTTCAGCCTTCACAAGATCCTGCACGAGTAGTGCTTGCTCCCGTCCACGATAGAGGATACGCGGTGGGATGACTATGTAGATCGCGTCGATCGAACTCGTGTGGTCGTGATACTTCTCGAGCGATTCAGATAGCTTCCGATACTGGAACGCCCCCTCTGAGAATCCGGTCTCGAACTCGATAACCGCCGGTAACCCTGTCTCAATCGACTCGTCGTCTTCACTGAGTAAGAACGCAGTGAGCGCGTCCTCTGCGTCGAATCGTGTCGCGTTGAAATAGATGTCCGCAACTGGTCCACCCTCCCCAAGGTCGTGTTCGCTCTCTAAAGGATTCTCCTCCAGAAGCGTCGTCCGGACGAACGTATTAAATGGCGTCTCAGGATCCATCACCTGCCAGAGTTCCCGAGCCATTCCTTCGGTGAGTATACCCTTCCAATTGTAGTGTTGGTCGCTCTCTCCGCCTTCAGTCTGCCGTTCAGTGAGTGCGACCTGCGTCCAACGACCACTCCGTAGAAGCCGTTGGAAGGCGGTGTCTGCTTGTGCGATCGTCTCCCAGGATCCTGGAATGCCATTAAACGCGTAATAGCGCGCAACCCGATCGTCGAACGTCTCCTCCTCAACTCTTGGTGTCGCGATCGAAACTGGAGCCGCCCGTAGTCGCTCGAGAACGCCCGTCACCTCCTCACTGGCCTTGGGGAGCGACGCAGAAGCGAGATATTCGACGAGACGATGAGTAAATCCGGAGAATCGAACTGATTCCTCCCAGCGTTGCGGGACGTTGATAAGAAGATATCCGAGCCCGCCACTGTAGAGCGTCTCAACTTGGTCGACGAGATCCGGAACGATGTCGACGCCAGCATGCTCGATCGCAGGCCGTCCGTTCGTTTGCGACGGAGACCACTCATCTCCCGAGACGTCGATAGTGACGATTGACCCAGGAACGTCGGGAACTCTTAGTTCGTTTGCGACGAACTCCGCGTGCTTGACAGTCGGCTCTCCACCCCGGGATTCCGAGTACGCATCGCGAAGGGACCGCTGTAGGAATTCAAACGACGGCACCTCTTCTGTCGCACGATGAACGATACAAACAGGTCGATCACTACTATACGGTAGACCGCCACCCCACTGGAAGACCGGGTCGAACTCTTCAAGCTCGTCCAGTAGTTGTTGACTCCCTGCTAGTGGAGTGAGCTGGGTGGTCGGCCGTGACTCGCGCCCTACTCGTTCGAGTAGCCGGGTTACAGTAATTTCCTGCCCGCCCAAGGTTTGTCCCCGGTTCGTTCGTCGGTTCTGTTTGATCGTGGTCGAGACTGGTTGTTCTGACGCCCTCTCTTTCTGCTGGGAGACCGAGACCGTCTGCGGGGTAAGCATCGGATCTGCGAGGTTAGAAATGGATTTTGGAGTCCGAGATCTTAGGACAGGGCTACCGCTTCGCTGTAGCGATATCCGAGGCGACGAGATGTTTCCCTCCGCCTTAACTTTGGAAACCGGTCGTGGACTGACTGATTCCACTGGGTCGTTCGAGTTGTTGAGTTCAATCTGTTCGATGGCGAGTTCCATCCCTTCGTCGGATAGACTTGATTCCTCGTCCCCCTCACCACTGTCGGCTGCTGTATTCGACCTAGTGACACGAGTATATTCTTCCTCCGTCCCCTGGTCCTCAGGAACGTCTCCACGACGATCGTCTCTATCAGTCATTCTCCGCAGTATGCCCGTGCTCCGAGAGTAATTGGAGAATCTGATTTCGAGCAGCTGAATCTGTCCCGTATTTACTCTGATGAGTAAAGACTGGTTGATCGTTTTCAATCCATAATGGCATACGGAACACATATCTCGCGAACCGAAATTGTTCTCCCTGATCGAGGTTCGTTTGCTTCTTTACTGCCTGGAGCCAGCGCTGTCCCCCGTGAATTCGTTCATTACCTTCCGCCCATGACTGATAGAAGAGATACTGAAGCGGAGAGAGCTTGTCTTTATCTTGAGGAGCATCGATCGAGAGGTCGAACGGAGCATCAGTGTTGAGCAGCTTGACGAGATTATCGCGGCACTTCTCGTCTAGGACCTGCTCGTCCTCCTGCTCATCTGTAACAATCTCGAGTTTCACTAATCGCTGCTGTTCATTATCGTCTAAAGCCCCTTGCGCGTGGCGCCACTCAACACCGACATTTACACGTAGGAGTGCGGTGAGAGTTGGTTCTGCCGGTGGACAGAGGCTGATCACTCGCTGTACCCATTCCCCGGCAGCGTTTGTCGTTGCGACACTCGCGTCTGGTAATTCGAAGAACTGATCCGGCATACTGTACGCATCCGGGTCGGCGTTGGATTCCTCCGCGAAGGTGGCCGGATCGTCATCTAAGATCTCGGTGAGCTTACTCTCAAGGCTCACAAGTGCATCGAGCGTATCTCGAAACGTTGTGGCACCGGTCAGTTCGATCGATTCAATATAGGTCGATTCGCGGGGATACTCTTCGAATTGATCAAGCGTGCTGGACTCGAGGTGAAGTGCGGAAGTTTGCTCGCTATTGACCGTCCATTCGAATTCCGACAGCCACCACGGCAACCGGTTTGCATCACCCTCAACGGAGCCAACGAGTCCCCCGTGTGCATCCTCGATCTCCGCGTACGTCCGCTCGGTGCCAACGATCCCGAGTTTCTGTTCGAGGTCTTCGACGACCTCACGCTGAAATTGGTCGCCCGACGGGAGTGCGTTGAGCTTGACGACGAGCTGCTTGAGGTATCCATCGTCAAGCCACTCGAATAACGACTGCGTCGATGGTGACTGAGACACGGTGGTCTCAACACAAAGAATATTGAAATAGATTAGCCATCGGTTCTTGTGGGAATCAACCGCTACTTCTAGAAGATTGAGACCCGATACGTAGACATCAGGGGGAGGGGTAATCCAGCCGACCCTATCATCAAAACGCAGTGGCATAAGTGCGGAACGCAGTAGTCAGCCGTCTTGATATGACGGTGGGTTCTCTATATTTGCAGAAGTATCTAACATTAAGCCAGCCACCACTCATCAATAACCCCCAGTCCGACGGCGCCTACGGATACGTCCGTAGTAAGACTTCGAACAACGGGTTGTAATTTATTTTGACCGGTTTGTACACCCCTCCACGGTGAGGGCGTCCAGAACTCCAATTCACCATGCCACTCGACCATCGACACAACGACCACCAGCAGGTCATCGACGACCTCAGCCCGCATGCCACGACGAGAGTCCGTGTCTCTACAAAGCGAGCCGACCGCCTTCGCGAGTTCATCCTCGGCCATCTCCCTGCCGGTGTGACTGTCGACGTAGTCATCACGTCCGGCGTCCAGACCGCAGCCGTCCTGCCCGCCGACATCGAAGCTATCGTCTCCTCAGACGCCACCGACATCGAACGCGCCCAGGCCGGACAATTCCTCGCCGGCATCGATGCCGACTATCTCGTCCTAGTCACGGGAACCGAGGCCGACCTCACGCGGGTTCCACTCAACGACCAGCTCACCGCCGACCACGCCCACCAGTTCGGCCTCGCCTTCCACGAACTCCTACACATCCTCAAGACGGCGATTACCGCGATCGGTGAGTTGCTGGACTCTGAAATCGACGCGCAGTATCATGCGCAGGTCCACGACCTCATCAACATCATCGAGGATGGCGCGATCGAGAGCGAGGCCATCCACGGCGAGAACTTCAGCGATAACGCCGGTATTCGTCTTGAACTCACCCGTCGACTCCACTCACAGACGCCCGACGATATCCCCGACGGACAGGAGATCCGCTACTCGTTCTGGGATGCTGTCACCTCTTGTCTGTACGACGAAGCCATCTATCCGACCGGCATCACAGACGCCCTCCTCGACGAGGATGACGACCGAGTTGTCTTCAAGAGCGAGGCCGACCGCGACGCGTTCCGAGCCATCCACGAGGAACTGTGCACCCTCGCGCGTGACGCACTGGCAATTCGGAGTGCCGACCGTGACGACACCACCCACGCCCATGATAAGACTGCGTCCGTTCGTCGCGCCCGTCGCGTCATCCAGACCTGGACCGACCACATCCAGCCCGTCCTTGAAGCCGACGAGCAAGCACAAGGACGGGGCCAAATCCAGGAGCGTCAGGACGACGAGCAGCGTCAACGGTCGGAGCCCGACGGAGACGCCAGAGGCCGCCCCGAGTCAGCGTCTGACCCCGACGAGGACGGCGGCATCTCCAGTAGAAACGAACACCCACACAACGACACAGGGGACGTCTCAGCCACGCCCAGTGACAACGTCGAGCCAGCACTTCCCGAAGACTTCGATCCGAGCGAGGTATCTCTCTCACGTGAGGCGACCGACGACCCACACCAGAACATCTTCGAGCAACCGCAGGTCACTCCCGATCCCGATCTCGACGATATCGATGCTGAATCTTCTGACTCATGCCCCGGCGACCCAGCGGGCGACACCAACACCGAGAGGGGTCCCGCCGGAGCGTCCCCATCCGAGAGCGGTGAGGAGAGTAGTGGTGAAGGTAGGCAGAGCGGTGACGGTGACGGTGGCCGCCAGTCCGGTGACGACCCAATACCGACCAGCCGTGCACAGGCGATTGCCCAAGCCACCGAGCAGGCTCGGGAACGCGAAGGGGCAGGCGCAAACCCCCCGACCGGGAGCGGTTCTGGAGCCCGGTCGAGTTGTGGAGGCCATTCTACGAGTAGGTCGCCCGAGGGTCAGCACCCTCATGAGCAGGTTAGTCAGCTCACGCTCGGAACCTTCGACGAGAAACCGGATACCTACACGGAGGATTCCAGTGAAGCATCGGCGCCATCGAGTGAGAGTGACGGTCACCAAGGGACCCAAGAGTCCCGAGACGGTGCCTCTTCAGGCGTCGACGAGGAACCTGACGATTTGGATAACACAGGTTCTACAGGTTCTACGGGTAGTGCACGCGACGAAAGTCAGGAAGTCCCCGATGGGCCGGCCCATGCACAGAGTTCCTCGCGGTCACGCCAAGAAGAGCAGTCGGCATACGAGGAGGCACTCACAGGAGACGAGCGTGCAGCCCATACGGAAGCCGACCGCGAGCGAATCGATGAGCGGGCCCTCGAGGACGAACTCGACTCGTTAGCCGAGCACCTCGACCGACAACACCGCCAGAAAACACCAGATGCTCCAAACGATGAGAACAGCGGACGGAGTGGAGGGGGAGGATACTCGCCTGGGAACCTCACCGACCTCGAAATACACTCCGTCGCTGACGACCTCGTCCCGCCCCGTGAGTGGGCCGCCATCGAAGACGGCGCTGGCCGAGTCGCCGACACGCTCGAAATGTATCTTCGACTCGACCGACGCGAGAGCACCCGACGTGGTCTCTCCGCCGGGGCCTACGACACTCGCGCCGGCCATCGCCTCGCCATCGGCGACGCCCGCGTGTGCAAGAGCCGGACGATGGGCAACGAGAAACAGTACGCCCTCGTCCTCATTCTTGACCGCTCGGGGTCGATGCGAGGCGGGTCACCGGCGAAGATTGATGTCGCAACCCAGGCCCTCACTCGATTCGCACTCGCTGCCGAAAACCTCGGCATCCGCGTCGCCGTCATCGACTTCATCCACGGGACCGCGCGTCTCGTCAAGCCATTCAGCATCGAGACGCGACACGTCCAGGCATCGCTCCTCGATACCACCTGTGGCGGTGGGACGCCACTCGCTGATGCGATCAGCCTTGCGAATGACTTGGTCGAAGCCCAACGCGACGACCCCCTCATCATCAGCGTCGGCGACGACCAGACCTCGGCCGACGCCGTGAAGGACGTCATTCGGCGGGCCTACGCCCCGGTGTGCTCGCTCACCATCGCGACCGACACCGAGCCCGGCACGCTCTCGGGGTCGGCCTCAGAACTCGCTACCTACTACGAACGCCAGGAGACGGTCTACAGGCCCGAGCGACTTGACAACCGCCTCGATCAGTTCGCCAGCCTCCTTGCCGGTCTCTGAGCACTACTCATGGCCAGTTTGTCGCCCCCGAAACGGTAGCGGGGCGTCCCTCCGACGCCCACACCAGTCACCGAACTATGTCCTCTCGAACACTCCACACAGCCGACGGCGACGTGCCCACACTCTCACTGCCACCGGGGGCTCTCGCCCACACCGACCGCGAATACGAGTACGACGTCGAACGCGACCCGGCCAACGTCGAACCCATCGAACACCAGATTCGCCTTGACTTCATGCGCGGTGGGCCAATCCGTCGCGACCAACTCCTCGGCAACTACAACCCGTGGAAGTACGACCCGGCGAATCCCGCGACTCACCCCTGGCAGGGCGTCAAGCAGAAGCCGCTCGGCCTCGCCTACGCCGAGACCTCCTGTGCCGCACGAATCAACGAAGAGGTGCGATTCTACCACCACGTCGACGATGACGCCGTCCTCGCCGATGCACCGGCGTTCCTCGCCGCACGACTCCGAACCGCCCGCGAAAACTCCGACCCAGAACAGGCACTCGAAGAAGAACGCCAGCGCCGGCAAAAATGGTATCGCGAACTCATCCCCGGCCCAAACCTCAGCCAAGTTCTCAAAGACTCGTCGTACGGCTCACTCATCGAGAAGTGCATCGTCCCCGAGCCCGACGCTGACAACCTCCTCGAACACAACGCCTTCGTCGGCATGGTCCTCGTCGACAAAGACACCGACCCCGACGCCTTCGCCCGTGATCGCGAACTCGATTCCGCGTTCGTCCTTCGAGAATCCGCGCTCTCCCATATCCAGACCGATGATCCCGTTCGACTCGCCGACTACGGCATCGAACTCCCCGCCCCACTCCTGGTCGGTGAATACGGAAGCGGCAGTCAGTATCCGTTCATTCCGTGGGGCGACGCGCTGACGTGTGCGTGTCCATACAAGCAATCCGCGCCGTGGCGAGTGATGTGCAAACACGAACTCCTAGCGAGCGTCGTCTGTGGCGGCCGTGACTCGATTTTCCTTCCCATCTCCCGAGGTCTGGAGGTCCCGCACCGATCCCGCCGATTGGTCAGCCCTGAATTCGCCGTCTCTCACCAGTCGCGAGCGGAGGACTACAACCGATGACGACATTGCTCGAGCGTGAACACCGAGAGCTCGTCACCGACCCACTCGACGACATTAGTCAGCAGACCGGCGACTCGCCGTATCAGGTCTTTTTCGATTGGATCGACCTCGCCCTCGCCAGTTTCATCGGCGATGAAGACGCCTACCAGAGGCCACTCGTTCGATACGCAAACGACGGCCGTGACGAGGATACCGTTCGAAACCTTGCCACACTTCATGCGAACGCCCTCGGAGGGCTTGTTCTCGCGATGGAACAGACCAACGAAGATGTCCTCGGCGGCGTCTACGAGCACTATGGGCTGACGAGCAACCACTTCGGCCAGTACTTCACGCCCGGCGCGGTGAGCCGGGCGATGGCCGCGATGAATCTCCCTGATGGCGACGACCTCCGCGAGGCCACTCCCGAGAGCCCACTCGTCATCGGCGATATCACTGGGTGTGGGAGTGGCCGACTCCTCGTCGATAGCGCCAACCACTTGCGTAAAATTTCCCCGGAAACCCCCGCCGTCTACCTGGGGTACGACAAAGACCCCATCTGCGCGAAGATGGCCGTCCTGAACTTCGTCCTGAATGATCTCACCGGGTACGTTCTTCTCGGCGATGCCCTGAAGCTCGAAGCGCACCGAGCCTGGTTCGTCAGCGTCGCCCAGCTCGTCAAAGGGAATCACCCGGTGAAAGCCCTCGATGCCGACGAGCGTGACCGCGTGTTGGCCCGCTACTTCGGTATGTTACCTGGCGATGACGTGACGGAACCGGCCACGGCACACGCTGCAAGCGTTGAGCCCGCCCTTGACGTCACCCTCGACAGCGAGAACACCGCTCAGGTCGGCTTCGACGAGTTCGCATGACCGCCTCATGACCGTTTCCTGCAATCGACAGGCGTGCGACCGGACCTGGCTTCGAGACCCCGTCCTCGAAGTCCACTGCCCCTCCTGTGGAGCCGACATCGGCACGAAGTGCAAGCGTCCCTCGGGACACGGCGGGAATTTCGTCCATCCACACGCCGCCCGTGACCGCCTCGCTGTCGCCGAGGGACACTACGGCCACTGCCCGCTGGAAATCTGTGCGGAATCCCTCGCCGAAATGGCGGGAGGGACAGCCACCGGGGCCTCGAAGGGAGCAACGGCCAACACCAAGACCTCCGAAGCGTCCGGATCGACCAGCCAACTCACGTTCGAGGAGCTTTGACCGTGTGGCGATTCGACCTGTCCTACGCAACAACTGAACTGACCACTGACTTCACTTTGTAGCGTAGGATAAACATTCCCTCGTCAGTTTGTCGCCCCCGAGTCGGTGAGGGACTCGAAACGTGACCTACGATATCGAAAAGGGCGCGCCCGAGCGTGTCCGCGACGAAGCCGAACAACTCCACGAACTAGCCGTCAACAAATTCGGATACGACACCGAACACGTCTTGTTCACCGCCCACGCCGACGGCACAATCTCTGGTCGAATCGCTCTCTATGTCGCCGGCGACTACCAAGACTACGAGTACGACTCTGAGTGCCCTACTGAAGACGAAGAGATGGAACGAGATTCGGTGAACCCTCGGCATAACACCGTCCACAACCAGGATCACGACCCGGATCCACCGGGCGTCGGTGTGACCGTTCCCAATCCGCCGAGGGACACGAACACCGGCACGGCCGAGGCCGGAGCCTGATCATGGGCGTCCTCGCAGACTCCCCAGACGCCACGCCTGCTCGGGTCATATTCCATCCACAAATCTGGTTCCGCCAACAGGCTGTGACCAGCGACAACTCCACGCGGTGACTGTGCCCAACCAAGACATCCCCCGGTGGGAAGACATCGACTTGGACGCCATCGACTACGATGCTCGCGATGAAGACACCACAGGCCAGGAACGGGTACTCCGTTCACTCCGGTCGCAGATCGACGCCACTGAAGCTATTCTCAAGCGACATCTCCGCGAACTCGGCGTCTCCATCAGCGGTGACCTCGCCCGAGTCACAATCCCAACTCACATCCAGTATCGCGATCCCTTCGCGTTCGACCGTGCTCGCAAAGCCCGGAGTGCTCAATCAAGCCTCCGGAATCGCCGACAACGCTTCTGCCGAGTGTATGCCCAACACCGCGACCGCAAACACGACGCCAAAATCGACTGAATCCACGTACAGTGCCTCAAATGCTCGAAATAGAGGTATTTACAAGACGAAATAGGGGTGTCGCTAACCGCTTACAACTCGAAATAGGGGTGGGTCGCCGGCGGACCGGCCGCCATAACATGTGTCCTACGCAACGATAGAACATCTCACAACAGCCACTACATTACCACATTGAATGTGGTCTGCGCGAACTTAAGCCCGAACTGGCCCTACTACCGACGTGAACATATCCTCTGAATATCCCACACTCAGCCTCAATTCTGACGTGCCTTCTGACTCATTTGATATGATTACCATCATGGATGGACCAGGAGTGAATGGACTTGAACGGTACTTTCTTGGGTACCTAAACGAGGATCTGCGCGACGGTGACGGAACCTTTCTCGCTCGCCCGGTCGGGCATCACGAGCTCCCCCACCCAATGACGCTCCCTGAAATCGAAGAGTGGGCGCTCAAGTACCTCAGCATCCCCGAAGAAGCACTCTCTGAGTGTGAAGAACGACAACTCAGAGAAAACCGAGAAAGGCGAGCTAATCGCTCGAATATCGATTGACACTCCGGGCCAGTGTAGCCACCGTTCGGCTTCCACGGCACAACACCACCGTGTAACCCTAATCCGAGAACACCCTCCGATGACCAACTCTGCCCCCACCACCAGTACCAGAAGCACCGACGCACCGACAGCAACCGCCGCGACGCCAACCCCGACGACGGGAGATACCGGGACGATGGAGAAGATAACCCGCCGAACAGTCCTCGCTGGCGCGGGTTTCCTCACAGCGAGTAGTCTCTCCGGCTGTCTCGGTCTTCTCGGAGCAGACCCCGTCGCCGCAGACCAACCGATGACCACGCCCGGAACAGCGACCCCCCCGTCTGGCTCTGGATCAAGTGCGAGTGGAATCAATGACGACACCGATCGCGGCCATGAGGAGACACCAAAGAAGGGTGACGAGCAGACGGCAACGCCCGGTGGACCAACCTCGCTCGTCGGCCCTGGAGTCCTCCCCGCCAATGTCGAACCAGAACGCGGACGCGGTGGCGATGAACAGTGGCAAGAGCTCGACTACCGCGCGTATCTCGGCCCGCTTACCGCCGCGAACCACGGTCTTCAGGATGTCAAAGTCACGAACGCCCCTCACGCCGACCGGAAGAACAGCCCGCTGCTCGCGTACCTAGATATCGACTACTTGGACAAGCCCGTCATCGAATCCGACGGGACCTTCAGCATCACCGGCGCGCTGCATTACACCCACGAGTGCGGCTACTACGGCATCAACTATCTCGATGTGACCAACGGCGAAGCCGTCATCGCCCTTGCATACACCATCGACGAGACGACCTGTACGCCCGAGTATGCAGGACGACTCGGCGCACGATACGGGGACATCACTATCACCGGAGAACTCGACCCGGGTATGAACGCTGACCACCTCATCGTCACCTTCCTCAGCGGGGTCCATGACTACAAAATCGAAGAATCCGGTGGGGACTGGGGCGGCCCGTGGAGCTCAGTCGTGAACTGGCACTTCCACGTCTAGACGAGCACGCCCAGTCCTCGAAGTCACATTCATGCTCTGTTTGTGCCCCCGTCAAAATCGCGGGGTCAGCCGTCGAGGAACTGTCTCACCGCAACCCGTTCCGCCCCGGTCCGTTCCGTTCTACCCCGGCTACCGTCGGGTCACTCCTGCTTGGCCTCGACGACGCGGCCACCAGACAACCACTTCTAACAACAACCATGAGTACCGATACAGCCAACGCCAGCACGCCGAACCGCTTGTTCACCGTCCACCATCAGTCAGTCTTCGTCATCGACTCTGACTCCGGCTCCGAGACGAACGCTAAGAGCAAGACCAAGACGGTCGACGAACATGGCCTCCTCGCTCTCGACGACGAGCCTTTCGAGACAACGCTCTTTCATCACGGTGTCGACGTCGACACTCGCCAGCGAACCTCGCGAATCGAGACCGGGGGCAGCGACGAGTTCATCGACGACCGGCCGCTCTCGGCAATCCGCTCTGGGCGATCCAACCCTGATTCCCTCAAGACAGCACCGGGCCTCCAGGGGACGCTGTTCGCCGATACCGCACTCGATCAGCGAACGCTCAACGGCGACCAAGCCAACGCCCGCTTCATGTTCGAGGTCGAGCAGCGCCGACAGCACGAACAAGATAACGACGACGAAGCGTGAGCCCGAGTCTCACTTAAGTAGGATAGTGAACTAGAGAGGGTTCGAGGCACCCTCCTATGACTACCGACGACCGCACCTACTACAGCGCCGAGGACTTCGGCGACACCTACTACGAAGACGAACACTACGGCCCAGACGACCCGAATTCGCACCACACCACCACCGAGTGCGACAACTGCGACCGTCCGATTCCCGAAAGCGAGATTTACTGTGCGGACTGCGAACGCGAGCTCGCGGAAGCCAACGCGCGTCCCGAGGCCTACGTACCCGAATTCGACGACATCGCTGTTGGCTACGAGACTACCATCGATGACCTCGCGTTCGTCGTCGTACCCGCCTGCTCACGCTACGAAGCAATCATCAAGGCCACCTACGCTCTGGATGATCGCGAGACCAAGCCCGACCTCCCAACTGGATTCGACGGCCGGACGTTCATCCTCGTCCACGAGACCTCCGAGTCTACCATCCGACCGTTCACCAACGGATGGGGCTCGCTCCCCGATGCTGTGCCCGTCGCCAGCGAAGACGGCCTCCGCCTGTTCAACAAGGCACGGAATCGGACGGACTGGCTCGACGACCCGGTCGAGGAAATACCGACCTCACCCTGGTTCTATCTTCTTGACGCGGAGGGCGCCCCAATCACGGCGGCCAGCGAGTTCGTAGCCCTCATCGACGGATACAACGTCCCTGACGATCCCGAGGAGTACACACGTCCCGAATACGGAAGTACAGAAGCGGAACTCTGGATCGTCCCGGCGTTCGCATACACGGTGAGGCCGGCTATTACATCTTAACACGGGATTTCGTGCCTAAGAGATCGAGGACGACTAAGCCCAAATTTCGCTAATAGACTACGTCCGCTATTTTCAGCCGGTTTGTGTCCCTCGAAACGGTGGAGGAACCAAACTGAAATGCCTACTACTGACACGTCCAGCGAGACGACCACCCCCACCGGCATATACGACATCGTCGTCGTGATAACACTCCAGAATACCGACCGCGAGATTGCCGACGAGTTCGTCGCCGCTCGCGACGTGTGTGAACTCGACTCAGGGACAATCGAAGTTACACAGGATGTCGTCGCCCGAACCGACCACGAAGCCTACCGCTGCGGGGTAAACCTTGTCAGCGCCATTCTCGACGCAGCCGGCCTCGTCGACCAATACAACCTCGGCGACGTTCGCCTGGGAGTTCCCCAATGACCCCGCGCACCGATCGAGAGGCCGAGACCGAGACCTGGAGTGGGTTCCTCGCCTGTCCCGAATGTGGCGGTGATCGGTTCTCGTGGATAATCCACCAGGTCCAGTTCGGCGGTGTGCATCGCTTCGAGAACGGGCACGTAGACGTCGAGGCCAGCAAAGACGGCCCCATCACGGGGTCGGACATCGGCGAGAACGGTGTCTTCTGCGTCGACTGCGGTGAAGACCGCACCTACGACGACCTCGTTCCGGCTCACCACACAGGCACCACGGAGGGGCGATGATGCCTGAGTGCCTCGACTGTGGCCAGACCGTCGCGTTCGTCCACGAAGTCGACGGAACAGAGACGCGTATATTTGACGGGAACGGATACCTCGACGGAATAGAGCATCAACAACTCGAGACGCGCGCCTGCTGGTGTGAGGAGTGCGAGAGCCACAACGTGGAGTTCTACTGATGAGCAGGCCCACCCACGTCTTCGACGGCGAGGAGCCGATTTTCGAGCAACTTCACCCCGGAATGGTCTTCATCACAAGGGACGGCGGCCACATCGTCCGCGTCATTCGCGTTGACGAAGCCGCCGACGAAATCACACTCACCTATCAGTCAACAGGAGATCGGGAGACGCGTTCCGGCGACGAGATGTGGGCCTTCTGTGACCACGAAGCGTTCGCTGTCCCACCGGAAGTTCTCCTGAACCCCGAGCGAGTCGTCACCGAGTACGCCTGGTTCCACCTCGGTCGCGATCTCGAAACGATTGGCCGAAGCCACGAACACCACATCGCCGGGAGCGAACGCGTCTCCGATATCGAGTTCGCTGTCTGGGCCACCAACGAAGCACGCCGGGACAACTGGCCGCCCGACGACGCCGCTGGCGTCTACCTCGGGGACAGCCTCGACGAGGAGGCCCGCTAATGGGGGCGCATACGTTCTTCACGCGAGCGAGTGGTCGAGACGCCAAGAGTGCCTTCCAGAACGCCGTCGAGGATGCCCAATACCACCACGGGCGCGCCGGCTACACTGGGACGATAGCCGAGAAGACGTCGTTCACCGAGATTCCGGTCGAAGAAGTCGGTGATGCCGACCCCGACGACTACGCCAGCCAGCTCATCCGCGAACAAGATCCACGTATCGACAGCAAGTGGGGGCCCGCCGGCTGCATCCACCTCGGCGACAACACGTACCTCTTCTTCGGCTGGGCGAGCGCCTGACTCCCACCCCAGACCTCTCACCACACCCAGAACTGTGCATCTCCATCACCCCCAGTCCAGAGTAATACGGCCGCTTCGCCCCGGCGACATCGTTGCCTTTCCCTATCTCGACGCCGTCGGTCGCTACCTCAGCGACGACGCCACACCGATGTTCGAGTGGTACATCCCGCCGGGTAGCCCACTCTGTCTCGGGCATCCCTCTGCCATCACCACGCCCGACACGGACGATATGGATGCGATGGTTGACTCTGGTGAGGTCGTCATCGTCGCAACTGGCTTCGACTCCCTCGCCGACTACGAGGCCCATCAGACCTATCGCGATTGCGACCCCCGACTTGTCTCCCCAGGTGGAGCACCCGCGACCAGCTACCTCGAGCTTCGCGCCGAACGTGGACGCGGCGCTCGCGAGCGGGTCAACGGGTTTCTGAAACACCCAACCGTCCAATATCGGCACGACCCCGTCACCAAGCCGTTCCGAATCGCGCTCACCGCAGTCTACGATGAGAGAGACGTCGCGATGGCAGTCCTCGGCCGCCCGAGCGGACGACACAACGCCGATGGGCGCACCCTCGAACTGTACCGCTTCGCCGCTCATCCCGACCGGCCTGCGAACACCGGGTCCTGGCTCCTCTCACGATGTTGCCGATGGGCGACGCTCGAAGGCTACGACCGACTCCTCACGTACGCCGGCGTCCAGAACGACAACGAGGGAACGATGTATCAGGCCGCCGGGTTCGACCACCTCGACACCACTACCGCAGACCGAAGCAAGTGGCACTCCCGCAGCGGGCGTGTCGGTGGTGGAACGTACCGGAAGCGCCGCTACGCCCGTCACCTGTCCGACCACCCGCTCGAAGCCCGGCGGCCCGCTGGTCGCGTTGACGCCGAACAGTCTCAACTCACCGACCGGGGCACAGCACGCAGTTCTGTATGTGCATTACCCCGAAACATCGTGCAGGACGACCTCATCCAGACCCGTGAAGAGAGTCCAGACCGCCGAGGAGCCAGCCTCTCCCCGGACGCACAGGCGCTCCTCGAAGAACGGGGTCCAGACGGGGGCGTCCCCCGAGAAACAACCCACGCTCCGCTCGTCGCCTGCTTCGGCTACCGGACGCCCGAGGACGCTCTGGTGACCGTGCTCGCCGTCCGTGACTACTCCGTGGAGCAGAACCCACGGAATAACACGGCGGCCGTCACGCTGTCGTCTGTGGCGATAGAGCCGGACGTGCTTGCCTATCCAGTGAATGCTCTCCGCGCGCTCATCGCCGACGCCGTCGAGTGGGCATCGCTCCACGGATACGCGACCGTCGAGTCTCGCCTCGAGAGCCCCACCGCGACCAGTGCACTCGATGGCCTCACCACGCCCATCGGTTTCGGGACTGACTCGGTCGGAACGGGCATGGTGAGCCCATCGCAGACGCCGTCTTCGGCGTGACCAGCTCGTTTGTCAGCGGCGACTCTGTGCGCCGCCAGCCGATTACCACCTCTTACCTGAACCATGGCACACGCCCAACCACAGCACGCGACATCGGAATCGACGATACGAGCCCTCGATATCGAGGCCGCACGCCGCGCTGAGTACGTCGCCTTCCTCTCGCGTCATCCCTTCGCGACCGACGCACACGAACTCGGGTTCGTCACCGGCATCCGCGAAGACTGTCGCCTCCAGATCGACCACCTCCGCAACGTCGACGTCCCCCTCGGAATGCTCGATAACGACTTCCACAGACCCGACCTCGAGCGGTATCTCGAAACCTTCCGAACGTACGAACCCGAAATCGGTGTGATCGGCGACGCCCCCACGCCCGAAGCCGCCTATCGCTTCGTCGACGCCGCACGCGACCTCAAAGCAGACTACCCAGACGCGACACTCATCATCGTCCCGAAATGCCGCGGGGCCATCGACATCATCGGGGACGCAGAGATCCCAGGGACGCCGCTCGTACTCGGTTACTCAATGGGGTATTCGGACATCCTTGCGGACGATTTCTCCGAGGTAGCCGACTGGCGCGGCCAGCGTGTGCATCTCCTCGGCGCAAGTCCACCGAAGCAGTGGGCCGTCATCCAGCAGCTCACCCAGCCAACGCTCGCCGGCGATCCACCCGCTGATATCATCGGACTCGATTGGAACGGCGCCCACAAAGTGGCCTACAACGGCGAATTCTGGTCGCGAGACGGATGGCAGCGCGCCGACCATCTCTCGATTCGCAGTACCGTTCGTAGAAGCCTCCGTGAGATGCGATCCTACTGGGAGGCACCCGGCGTGTGGCCCATTAGACCCACACTCCGTGAGCGTCACGGCACCGCTGTCAGAGAGCCCGACGACGCCGTATGGGCAGCCACAGGCGGAGATATCAGCGAACCCGACCCTCTCTCTGGCCCGGACGAATGGGAGACACGCGTCGACTTCGACGATGACGAAACCTATCCCATTGAGCACGCCATCGTCGTCACCTACGAGGACGGCCGAACGCTCGCGTATCGCTCTCAGACCGAGCGCGACTACGTCGAGTACTACGAGGGGCTGTGGAATAGCGTCGCCGAGGAGCGAGTGTGACTGACCTTGTCCGACCGGCGATAATCGTGATTGGAATTCGCCTGTGGTGAGTATTTTCACCCGAATCTCGGTTTGGCCCAGAGAGCGAAATCTCGCCGAAGCCTTAGATTCGAGGCCGCCAGACATACGATTGGAAGGAACACTGTCACACGCTCCTTCCATCCCCTTCCATGCCCGACGACACGCAGCTACTCGGTCGCTGTCCGGATTGCGGTGAGCGAATCGCTACTGCGTGGCGGCTCATTGACTACGAAAAGGCTGACGGGACCGAAGGCACGTGGGCCGAGTGTCCTGCGTGTGGCGAGGTCGTCGCGCCGGAGTAGGCCAACAGCAGAATCAAGTGTATTCCCTCGCGTGACTTGTCTGAGAGTCCACTAATGGAGATTTCCGATCAACTTCGCTGTCTGTTCTCCGCCTCTGCTGAAGAGCGAGACGGCTCGTATGTCGTTGAGATACCTGAGCAAGAGATTCGACTCGACAATCTTCAGGCGGGCGAGACGTATCGTGTGGCCGTTCTCCCATCACCGGTGACCGACGACGCCAACGAGACTCAGGCAGAATCGCACCCCGAGCAAACGCCACAGACCCCGCCTGTTGAGGAAGGTGAGCTGCGCACCGTCGAAATCGGAGACATTGGCGACCAAGGCGACGGTATCACTCGTGTCGAGCGAGGCTTCGTCGTCATTGTTCCTGACACTGAACAGGGTGAACGCGTCACCATCGAGATCACTGACGTGCGAGAAAACGTCGCCTTCGCGGATGTTGTCGAGCGCGTCAGTTACTACGACTGACACCCTCCTCCTCGTTCATCCGTAATCCGCGACAGACGTTGGCGTGTGCCCTCTCCTGTCGCTACTTGTGGTCTGCACGGGCTGCGGTAACGACGGGTGACAGCTCGCCGAAGTGATTCGTTCAATACAGAGGGTGTAAGCAACATTCTACTGCCCAATCAGCAGAGTGATGATGTGCCGGTTCTGGTGACCAGTATGAGTGAAGAACAGGGACGTATTCTGGGCATCATCGGTATCATACTGTCCGTTCTGACCATGACCTATGCAGTTCTCTGGTTCGCTGGAATCACCTGAGTCGGCGGCCGGTACGCCCGGGAAATAAGACGAAGTCTGAACGTATAGCACATCATGCCCTTTTGCTGAATTCACCCTCCGGCGACAGCTAACTCGCACCCGTTTGTCCGGCCCCGCGCAGCGGAGGCCATTCCAAAATGGAACCCAACACCGACGACCAGATCGAAGGACAGCGAATCGTCGCTATCCGAGGGATGACCGATTCAGAACTCGAACGCGAAGACTGGAGCGCCCGACGTGGGGATTCACCACCCGTCATCGAACTCGAATCGGGCATCCTCCTGTACCCCTCGATGGATCCCGAAGGCAACGGCCCCGGCGCGCTGTTCGGAATGAATCCCGACAACGAGGCGTTCTTCCTCTCACCCGATTTGGAGAACCAGATCTGATCGCCCTCTTCTCTACCCACTCATGCACATGCTCATACGCGTCGTCTCGCAGGCCCACTGCGCTGAGGACGCAACAGGAATCGCCCGTGGCCTCTTCGAGGGCTACGAGGCACCACTGTATCCCACATTCGACTACGGCACGCTCATGACCGACGGCGGTCGATGGAGCGACTCGCTCCCCGAAGAGATCCGTGACGTCGGCTCCGTCCGGGCCGACAGCGACACCGGAAACGACCTCATCGAAGGTGCGTGGCACTCGACGATGAACGAACTCTCGCGGAAACTCGCAGTCATCCGTAGCGCCTTCGAGCAGCTCACCGACGAGGAGATTCTAGAAGGCCCGAGCGTCGAGGCCACCGTCGAACCGTGGAACCCCCTTGGTCTCGCGACCGACGAAGACGACTATATCGACACCTACACCGGCGATGTCCGGTATGCGATGCACGGCGTCGGGGGGTACAGTGGTCCAGTGTTCTACCTGTACGACGAATACGGAACGGCCATTCGCGCTCCTTCAGAATACCGCACCCTCCTCGAAAACATCGCAACCGGAGACACCCACGAGGGCGACCGGGAATGGTTCGTCACGCCCGTCGATGTCCACTACTAATCACCCAGTCCCCGGCAGAACAACGCCGACGACGCCATCACTCACTACCCGCTTTCCCCGCATACTTCGAGGTGACTGTCCCCTTGCTGTTTCGGTAGACGCAGTAGCGGTAAGGGCCGTGGGGACACTGCTTGCAGCCGGGCCCGCAATCGAGCTTGCGTATCTCAACCGTCCCGTACCTTCGCAATTCCTCATCCGAGAGCGCGATTCGCTCCGACTTCGACATCGTCTCGATCTCCTTCTGTCGGCGCTGGCGATCCTGAGCTGACTGCTGTTTCTGTGGTAGGGTTTCAACCGTCTCACCTCCCCCCGCATCACTCTCAGTACTGCTAGTCTCCGCTGACGAAACGGGCCTCGACTTGTACGCGATCAACTCCTCGGCGTATTCGATAACGCGCTCGAGCTTCGGAATGCTCTGCGACTGGAGTGGATCAACAACCCAGTTCGCCAGCTCGTCTGGAGGGTTGGGAAACTCCTCATCGTTGCTTTCAGACGCGTCCGTGGGCATTTTCCTACGCAACAGTTTACGCAGCATTCGGTTTAGTAGTTGCGTAGGAAACGACTCTCGCGCCCGTTTGTTGCCCTCGAGTCGGTGGAGGGACCTGCTCCATGGATACAGAAACTACTAGCGCACCCACAACCGCCAGCCGAACGACGAGCGATCACCAGCCGACGCCGACCACCCCGAACCCGAACGAAGACCCCGTCGACGCGAGCATCGCCGCCGCCCGGCGTGTGCAACTTCTCAGCGCTATCGTGATGGAACGCCTCAACGATAGAGACCGCCACACAGCTGATCCAGAGACGCTCACGAAGGCCGTCGTCGAAGCCCTCTATCAGGTTCATCCGCACATCCGGGTCGATGACGCCCTCGAACTCGTCAACATCGTCGAGATCCCGCCCAGGGATATTTCGACAAGGCAGGCCATCGAGTACGTCGTCGACGAGGTCTGTACTCACCTCGCTGCATGGGGACGGTTCACGGCCCCGAAGACAGCAACGCCTGTCAGCCGTGAGCGTACGCGAGTGTGATCGTGATGAGCCACGACGCCGCTATTCTCGAACAACTCCCTCCTGAGAAACTCCTCGACACATCGAACTACCGGGTCATCAGGCCAGCAATCGGGATGATGGAGACGGTCGAAATCGTCGAACAGTACCTCGAGTACGAGCGAGCGAACCGTAACCGGGGAGGCATCATCCGGCGATTAATCGAGCGCCGCGACGCCATCTCCGAGGAACGTGGGGAGACGCCGCCACACAGCCAAGCGGAGTCAGGTGCCACATCCAGCTCCACTTCCGCAGTCGGGGTTGGGTCATCGAAGGAACCACCGATCCCCTCGTCAAGTCTTCTCGCGCTCGTCCACGAACAGGAACCAGCCGGAATCGAACAGGCCCCCACACCGCCCTCCTGGACCGAACTCTAATATCACGTACAGACCTCGGCGACGCCTCGTTTTTGTGGCTTGCTATAGAAAGCCGTTCTATGCCCATAACGACGTGTTCTCACTGTGGTGAGACAGTCGACGCTCATCGCTACGACTCCACTGAGACGATGTTCGACTGGCAGTGCCCGGCATGTGGCGAACCTATCAGTATCGACGGAAATGCTCGGGAACAGCTCCGGCAACGAGAGTCACGCCGGGAACTTACAGAGGGGATTATCGCGTTCGCCGATGAACTCCAAACCGACGGCGTTGAACCGCCGCCACTCTCAGTAGAACAACTGCAGACACGTCTTGAGGATATCCTCGCTGATGTGAACAAAGAACTCGACCGCCGCAATTCTCCATAGGTTCAACGAGCAGGCAAAGCCAGTCTACTCCCACACCATCTATTGTGGATTGCTTGCGGTCCGAGTACGGTCTGTCGTCGGTTTCCCAGTCTCCATTTTCGTTCCCGTGTCTGTGAGCTCTTCTCCGAACAAGCGCCGGATCGGGTGTCGTAACGCCGCCAACCGGCCGAGATCGCCCCTTCGATAGTTCACCGCCCACGTCCGCGTGTTCCCCTTCGTGTCCCGGCGGGCGACCACGAACTTCACCGGGCCGAATGGGACCATCACCAACGAGAGCCAGGATTCGCACAGCGTCGTTCCTCGAAAACTCACCGACGCGCCCCCCACCCAATGCGCAACCTGCTGGTCGATGTCTTCTGATTTGAACCACATCCGTGCGTCTTCCATGAATGCCTCGAACCGCTCAGGAAACTCACTGCCGATATGCGTGATTAGGTACTCCGAGTTTCCGCGCTTGGCGTCTCGCTTCCAGAACTCGAGGAAGATATGATTCGACGGCGACCGCAGGACGTTCACCCAGGCTCGCTCGCGGCCCTTCCCGTGCAACGAGACTGTGTCGATCCGTTCCCATCCCGCCGGAGACTGCCCCTCATCATAGTAGCCGCGTAGCGGGGGGATGACTTCAAGCGCGTGAGCGCGGAGATACTCTGCCGGGAACGATACCTCCATGCGCACCTCCTCGATTGGGTCAGGCTCTAGCAATCGTTGCACGCTCGCTGGGTAGCCCTCGACTCCCTCCACGAGAGGAACCGCGTGGGGCCACGGGCGCTTGACGCGGTGCTCGGCGAACGTCATGTCGTGGCCCTCGAAATCGGACTGGTACGCCCAGAATACCGAATATCCCGCGTTCAGGTACTCCCAGGAAATCGGGCCGATCTCCTTGTCATCGTGCTTGTGCTGGATCTCCACGATGAGACCCTTCCCGAACGGGAATAGTTCCGCAGTGAACGTCGCGACGACGTCCGCAATCCGATCCGTCCCCGGAATCTGTTTCTCGTGTTCCACTGACGCTGTCTCAAAGATCTCGCGGAGTTTCATCGCCGCGATCGTCTTGAGTTTGGCGTGCAGGTTCGACTCGCCCGGACACTTTGAGCCTCGCGGGTGGACGAAATGCTTCGAGACGAATCGCCCCCGATTGTAGTGCGACCGGCGAACGCCGAGTGGCTCTTCGCAGAGTGGGCAGAGGACCGTGTCATCGTCTCCTACGTCCAAGGGAAGAACCCGGTCGCTGTTCGGACGCATCGCGAGGTAAGGCATGATGGATGGCTTGGGAGGGTTGTGGCGATCTCGTATCGCTCAGATACTCTACGCGTCGAGTCCACAAAAAGAGATTCGAGCCCTCACGTTCTCTCCCCCCGCAAAACCGCGTACTCTCGGCCGCGGTGTATGTCCTCTCAACGGCTGTCCTCGCGGTGGCCCACTGAACCATCTCGCCACCGAGGATGGATATGTCGAAGAGAATTTGACGAACAGCCCGTCCCGTGGACCAACAATCGGTATCCTCGACAAGAGGTTCCCAGACTACGGCACTTTCCGGGACATCTGCAACGGAGTGGCTCCCCCCGGTACCATCCGAGGGATTCCACGGAACACCCTCCTAAAAGTGTCAGCGTGACGGTAGCAGAGGTCACCCCGTGTGTAGGGGTAATCTCAACCTCGTCACCTGTCCGCACAGATGCTCCTGACCGGGTGGCGTAGTCTTGGTTCAAATATATACGGACTCCGAGGGTATATCCTT